>CAZECE010000028.1:0-15290 GCA_964510525.1 uncultured Pseudomonadales bacterium
TCCAGGGGTAAGCACATCGGGCTTGCTGTTAAGTGCAAGCTGTAAAATTTAGAGCGCCACCAAGATAAGAGCCTTTGCTCACTGGATTCCGTGTCAAGCACCACTACTGTCCGGAATAAATTTGAGGAATATGAGGAAAGGCTTGTGCTGCTTGGTTTTGAACGGTAAAAACCGTTTTGAGACTCAAAATCCAAGGAGCACAAACATGTTTAGGATGACACATTTTCAAGACTTACTAAAGCCACTAAGTAGCTCAAATTTTGACAAGCAAGTATCGGTGTCTGGTGCTGATAAATACAGCAAAGGGTTTCGCTCCAAACACCTGCTATTAACGTTGATAGCAGGTCAGCTGCAGGGAACAAAAAGCTTCAGAGAACTTGAAACAACGATCAATTCTCATGAGTCTTCTTTTTATCATCTTGGCCTTAAAAAAGTTCATAGATCAACGTTGAGTGATGCGATGAAAAAGCGAAGTGACATCCCTTTTAAAGAAGCGTGTGAACAACTGATGCGTATGGTTCATCGGTCGCTCCGCAAGGATTGCAAAGAGCTTTTATACCTTATTGATTCTACAAATATCCCTCTGCATAGCGCTCCTTATTTATCATGGACAGAAGCTCGGAAAAACACGCGCCTGAAGGGATTAAAAATGCATGTTCAAATTGAAGCGGAACAGTCTGTTCCTACCTATATCAACGTTGATCATGCCAATGTTAACGACATAACTGATGCGCAAAATATTACTATTGAAGAAGGTGCTACTTATACCTTTGATAAAGGATATACCTCATATAACTGGTGGAAACACATCAATGATAAAAAGGCTTTTTTCGTCACGCGCCTAAAAAAGAACGCGGCTTATCAAGTTAAATCAGAAGTAACGTGTCTAGAAAATGCTGAAAACATCATAAGTGATCAAGTCATTCATTTAACAAATAAAAAGCCAAGAGGCGGCTGTATCAACCACTATGCAAATCAAAATTTACGCTTAGTAACGGTTATGAGAGAGGCAGGAAAAAAACCACTTTTGCTTGTGACAAACGACTTTAAACGAAGTGCAGAATCAATCGCTGGAATTTATAAAAAGCGCTGGGGCATCGAGTTGTTTTTTAAATGGGTTAAACAGAATTTAAAGATTAAAAAATTTTTAGGTACATCTGAAAACGCGGTCAGGCTACAGCTTTACAGTGCGATGATAGCTTACTTGTTAGTTGCTATAGCGCATTATAAAAAGCAGACAACAAAGACGTTAAAAGAAACCTTTATGACGATCAAATCACTGCTTTTTTTACCAGTAGATCCTGCCGGGCAATATCAAAGAGAAAGATATAGGAGAAAACGGGAATATGAAGCTTTTTTGGCTAAGCAACCTTGCCTCTTTGGTTATTCCGGACAGTAGTGAGACTTGATCTGGAATCCAAAGGGTAAGTGCTCCCAAGTCACACCCTGCTCTCACCCAACTCTGTGCCTCGCTCCCTGGACCCCAAATCAAGTTTGGGGTGACGTTAAGCCAGCAACTGCGCCAAGAACAATTCTGCTTCGTTCAGCTCCACTTGATATTGCGCCACCAAGGTTTGAGCATTTTGATGATTTTGTTGCGCCACCTGCATGGCCGCATCCGCTTCATAAAAGCTGGCAACAGCCTGATTCACCACATCAATCGAGGCGTAATAGCTGTTCAGGCCATTTATAAAGGCATTGTAAGCCGACACATACGCATTGTAGCGACTTAACCGAACAGAGTATGGCTGTCCATAGGAGGCATTAAAAGCTGCAATTGCATTATTTAAATCGGACTGCAAACCCAAGACCGTGCTTAATTCGGCTTGATAAACGCCATAAGCGTCGTAGTAGGCATTAAGCGCCGCTTCACGATCGACGATGGACTGCTGATACACCGCCAACAGCGCGTTCATGTCCGCCAGGGCGTTATCCAGATTGAGTTGCGCATCGGCCACCGCTTGTTCTGCCGCGTCAATTTCATTGGGGTCTACTGAGACGATCAATTTTGTGGGAAAGTAATCCGCCACCTGGGGTCCTGCCAAACGTAAGGTCGCGCTGGCGTCGGCTCCCCAAGTCGGTTCATGCTTATCAATACCGCAAGGTGATCCATTGCACATCAAATCGGGGTTTGAAAACTTATACACCTTGCCTGACCAGTAATCGACACTGAACGCCGATTGATACGCCATAATGGTGACAAAGTTGCCATGCTCGCCATGCCCCAAGGCATACGGCAAGGTACCCCCTGCCCCATCTTGAATACGCGAGTGCGCTAAGCCCATGTTATGGCCCAGTTCATGCGCGGTGACATAGTCCTGACAGGTATCGACCGCCACATGACTGTAGGCGTAATTTTTCTGCGTCTCTCCGGAAAAATCACCATTGGTGCCATAGCCGCCGATCCAGGCGATCCCACAGCCGCCGTGATTGGCGTGATACGGACGGTAGAACACCACCATATCGGCCCCATGCGTTTCTCGTAAGGCTTCAATGTCTGAAAACGCGGGCGTTTGGGCAAATGTGATGTCTTGCAAGGCCGTTGTCGCACTGCTGTTATCCGGGTAATCAACTTCGACCGAGTGCACCAAACGCAGCGCCATATCCACATCACTGTCGCTATACACTTGATTGGTCACGTTAATTAAGTGATTAAACCGGGTTTCTGGGTCACCGTTGTAGCGCGCAGTGACCCCAGGCGTATAGACCACCATGACGTCTACTTCCGTCATTGAATCTGTATCTGTTCTTGCATCTAATGAGCCAATGGCGAGGCCCGTGGGGTCTTGAGGGTTATCTAGGATCATGCCGAAGCCAAATACGCCTACGACAGAAAACAATAAGGCTTTTGATTGATTATTCATTGGTTTGGCTCCCCTTACCCTTACCAAAGCTGAAGCCATAAAGAGCACTTCAAGCCGACAATTTTTTGATGCGTCCGCCCCTCCAGTGAGCCAAAGTTTGCTCTTCCGTAAACCTTACTATTTAAGTTAGCGGTTTTTTTGGCGAGTTCACGGAAAAAACGTCTTTTAGAGCCCACTTTTTGCGATTTCTGTGACGCAAGTGTGATTTGGCCCCGATTTTCGAACATTCAACGTTGAAACATTGAAGAAACATTGATGAAAAATTGTTGAAACACTCAATAGCGCGTCATTCAAAAAAATCGATTAAGGCGATCGATCGTCTTAATCGATTTGTCATAAAAACGGATAACCATAGATCAAATTTGTATAAATTTTAATCAGACAAACAAAACAGTGAGAACTATCGTTTACTGAGTGGAACGTAAACAAATGTTGCAGAGTGTAAGGGATCGCACCGCTAGACATCATTTTGATCACAAAACATGACATCGGAAATCAACTTAGAGGTTCTCATGACACTATCATCCGACAATACACCATCCAACAACACGCCACCCAACAACAAGCCCAAAACATCCGCAAAAAACCCGAAACGAGCTGGGTTCAAGCCTGCTTGCCTGGCAACCACCATTGCGTTGATCTTAGGTGGCTGCGGTGGCGGAGGCTCCTCGACCAGCTCCACTACGACATCAACCACGACCAATGCTGACGGTGAAACACTCTCTGCCATTACCACAGGGATTGATATTCCCGCTCAAATCGAAGCGGTACCTGCTAGCAGCAGCGGTTCGTCAAACGCCTCTTTAAAAGCGTCGCTCGCTCGATTGGCGATTTCGGTTCGCGCCAACGCCGCAGCGGCGGCTGATTTGGCCTCTGATTCCGATTACGCCGAAGCCGAACCCAATTTGTATGTGGAAGAACGTGCGTTAGAACAATTCGATATCATTGAAGAAGTGTTCGCCGCACTGGAGCAAACCAACTACGCCGATGCCGAGAACGTTAACCAAGGCCCGTATATTTCGATGATCGCTTGGGAAGAAAACCAAAACGGTCGCGACATCAAGTCACTTCAAGAGTGGACCGTCGATTCTCGTATGATCGTAGTGGATCTACCCAGCGACGTGATTCGTAACACCACAGGCGATGTGAACCGCTTACTGGCTTGGATTCCTGAAGTCGATCGCGAAACTGGCGAAGAAGAAATGGTTAAAGCGGAATTTCTGATTTACAGCGCACCTGAAACAGCCGCCGATGGCTCGCTGGTGGATTACGGTGAGTGGGACATGAATGTCTTGATGGGTGCCTCACCGGATGGTGAAGACATGATTCCTAATACCGGCGCTGAAAACTTTTTTGCCGCCAGCGCTCGAGTCAACAGCGAAGGCGTCAGTACCCTACGAGTACACGACAAATTCACTGAAGAGTTTGGTGATCCCATGTCGTCTTCCATACAAACGTTTTCTGAAGAATTACGTGGTGTGTTAGTCCGTGATGGGGATAACGGTTACGGAAAAGTCTCTTACCCCGATTGGGAGGCCTGCAACCAAGGCATGGGTGGTGAAGGTGAAGGCGGCGAAGGGGGCGGCGGCGGCTCCATGGGCAGCAACCCATGCGCGGATGGGATTCCGATTAACACCGCACAATACGCTTACAATGCGGAATACATGGGTGTACAAGAAATCAATGACGGTTCCTCGTCTGACCCCGTCTATAAAGATCGCAACCTCGATGGCGCCATTCGCGTCGTACACCGTTACGAATTGTTTTACGCTGACTCAGATGAAGCCAATGGTATTGTTGAAGGCGATAACGTACAACGTCATCGCAGCTTTGGTTTCCCCGTTCGTTATACCTCAACGGCAAGCGACAATGAAAGCATCACCTTTCAAGAGTACGCGTTCTACGGCGCTTGGCAAGGTCGACATCAACTGTGGGGACCCAGTCAGTTAACCGCCACGACCAATGGCTCAGATGGCACCACCTTAACTCGAGCGGACGTGCCCCCAGGACAAACCGCAGCAACTTACAAGTTGGTGGAGTTCGATGGCACCTTAACCAAACGCACCATGATCGATGCCGATTTGTCTGATATTCAAGACATCCCCGTCGAAACCTGGTTACACGAAAACTACGATCTGATTTATTCCGATGCCAACGGCTGGGAGTATTGTGAAGGTGAAGTAAATTGGGACGGCCCCTCTTGTGAAACTCGGGACTCTAACGGCAACCTCACAACCGATGACTTTATTAAATTAGCGGGGGCAGACGACACTTTTGGCACCGACGACGATTCCGACCTGCTTGCGCAACTCACCGTAGGTGAACAAGAGCGCCGTCATGTTAATGCCGGGGTTTGTAATCAAAATGGGTGTACCGATTACATGTACATAGCCAGCGATCCCAGCATCACTGACTTCACCTTTGACGGTGCGGGTTTTTACCAAGCCGAATGGGGTAATCGTGGTCAATCACCAGTGACACCCGCCAACAAGTTAGCCGGCAGTGATGGCATGAACATGTGGATCAGCATGGGCGGCTCTATTTATGTTGCCTATGTGGGTTTTGAAAGCAGCAGCACGGGCTGGGTTGAGAAAACACTGAGTGGTTTTGATGAAGATCGCTGGCAGCCCACGTTCTCCAGTGAAGACGATACCGTGTTCACCCCTGAACGCGGCTATGAATACTACATGCATGCCAAAGGCCAAAACTACGTGGTAACGCGTGTTGGCGATGGCACCTCTCAGGAGAGCGATTATAGGGCTCGATTGGAGTTGCAAATCGCCGCGCATCCAAACAATACCACAACGACCACATCGATCTTACCGGCCAATACGGCGTATCTAGCATTGCCTTGGAACACCGAAGTCCGTTTGGTTTTAGTTGACGATCCTGCAGATGAGAACTATTTATTGCTCGAAGTCGACAGCGACAGCTCAGGCAACTCTCAACAAGGTGATCTCTATACCAGTGATAGCTGGGGCTTAACGGCTTTCAACAGCATCAACGAACCTTTGGATGCGGATGGTAATGCGTTAAGCGTCGATGCCTGGGGTTGGATTGATCCTGAAGATTCCGCCAATGCCGGACGCGAACCCGTACAGTTCAACTACGAATACGTCGGCAACGATGGTGACAGCTGGGGCAAGCAACAGTTCTTGCAAAACACCGCAGACAACAGCTACACAATTCTCTCTGACCCCATCTCCTTGGCGCAAGTGCCTTTGTATGACAACCTAGGATCCGCTACTGGGGAAACCGTGGCACTGCAATTCGACGGTTGGATGCATGGCTTACCTGACATGTATCGCGAACTGGAGCGCAACGGCTGGAGCATCGAAGGGTTGGGTGATGACGTCAGACGTCTGTTAGAAGGACAAGCCGTTACTGACAGCGAAGGCACTGAATACTTCGTCAAACCCATGGACACCAGCTTGTTCTTAGGGGTGGTCACGGCCTTCCCTAATGGCGAGCAGCCCGATATTTCATTAGCCGACAGCGTCGATCTGGATTCTGTACCAGACTACACACATCACGAAATGGGCGCCGCGCCTGAAGGTGAGGATGTGGTTGTGAAATACCGAGAAGGCATTCCCTTAACCACGGAATAACCTCCCTTAATAGTTAGCTTTCTTTTAAGAAAGCCAAAAAAGGGCCGCGGAAACGCGGCCCTTTTTTGTTGGCACCTTAACCATCAAGGTGTATATTAGAGTTAATATAAACACCTATTTTACATAAAGGTTCTATATGGCAACGATTAAACGCAATTACAACATGACTGAAAAAACCGATCAGTGGGTGAAGTTCCGCGGCAATGGCAGCCTATACGCCAGCGAAAGTGAATATATTCGTGCTTTGGTGATTCGCGACATGGAAGATCTGGGAGAAAACGAGTGGATAGCAGAAGCCTTGATTGCCGGAGAAAAAAGTGGCGTGAGTGACCGCAAACCCCAAGATATCAAACAAGCGGTACTTAAAAGAAAAAACTTACAATGAGACAGTACCGGCTTACCCAAGAAGCCGATCATGATATGGATCAAATTTTAGATCAGGGGATTGATGATTCAGACTGCTGCTGGGCTTGCCATAAACCTGCATAAACACCGTCTGCAGCCAGCAATGCCTCATGAGCGCCCTCTTCGACCACTTTACCGCCTTCCATCACCAGAATCTTATCCGCATTCACTACCGTCGATAAACGGTGCGCGATTACCAAGCTGGTGTGCTCACGACTGACGTCATCAATCGCAGCCATGATTTTTTTCTCGGAGTGGCTGTCCAGCGAAGACGTCGCCTCATCGAAGACAATAATGGCAGGATTTTTTAAAATAGTTCGCGCGATGGCCACGCGCTGTTTTTCGCCACCGGAAAGCTTCAGGCCGCGCTCGCCGACCAGGGTCTCACCTTTTTTTGGCAAGGATTCAATAAAGGTGTCTAAATGCGCTAAGCGGATGGCACTTTGTACGTCATCGTCGCTTGCATCGACTTTGCCATAACGAATATTTTCAATAATGGAGGCATTGAATAACACCGTATCCTGAGGCACCACACCGATCACTTTGCGCAGTGAATGCTGCGTGACACCCGAAATATCCTGGTCATCAATCAAGATCTTGCCGCTCTTCAAGTCATAAAATCGAAACAATAATTTCAGCAATGTCGACTTACCCGCACCACTGCTGCCCACCACCGCCACTTTTTGTTTAGCCGGAACGGTAAAACTGACGCCTTTTAGAATGGGACGATCGTTTGAATAGCCAAATTGGAGTGATTCAAATTGAATTTCTCCGGTTGTAATCTGAAGTGTTTTCGCATCCGGCAGGTCTTTGATAGCCGGTTCTTGTTTTAACAAGCCAAACATTTTTTCAATGTTTACCATCGAACTTTTGATTTCTCGGTAGACAAAACCTAAAAAATTAAGCGGCATAAAAATCTGCATCATAAAAGCATTAATCAACACAAAGTCACCCAACGTCATGGTGCCGGCTAACGTATATTGAGCGGCTAATACCATGGCCACCGTCATGGCTGCGGCGATGATAAACGCCTGACCGGCATTTAATGCGAATAATGACAAACGGTTTTTTTGTCGAGCTTTTTCCCAAACGGCTAGCTGTTGATCATAACGCTCGGTTTCATACGCTTCATTAGTGAAGTACTTTACTGTCTCGTAGTTCAATAAGCTGTCGATGGCCTGAGTACTGCTGCCCGATTCGGCTTCATTGACCTCGCGCACAAAGCGGGTTCTAAATTCAGTGGCGTATATTGAAAACGCAATGTAGACGACCACCGAGATCAAAATAGTGAGCGCAAACCCTGGCGGGTATTTAAGAGCTAAAATACCCATGACCATGCCCAGCTCTAATAATGTTGGCACGATGTTAAAAACCATGAAACGCATTAAAAAGCTGATGCCATTAGTGCCACGCTCAATTTCCCGCGATAAGCCACCGGTGCGACGCATCAAATGGAATTCAAGATCCAAAGCATGAAGATGCTCAAATACTTTCACGCCAATACGCCGCATGGCTTTTTCAGTGACGCGACCAAAAATTGTGTCTCTAAGCTCGCCGAACAACACGTTCGCAAAACGGGCTAGGCCATACGCTAACAATAAACCGATCGGGAGCAACACCAGATCAGGTACTTGATTCGCAGCATCAAGGTCATCGACGATGTGCTTTAAGATGAAAGGTAACCCTACACTGGCGACTTTGGCACCGACCAAGCACAATAACGCCAAAAATATACGCGCCTTGTAAGCCTGCAGGTATGGGAGAAAAGACTTGAGCGCGCCCCAGTTGACCTGATCAAAGGACACATCCATTTTTTGTGATCGCATCTACGCGCTTTCCTACTATACGATTAAGCATTGAAAAAAGAAGCGATTATACGGAAGGTTGTTGGGGGTTCCAACCCGAATGCTTGATTAGCTATTCGGGTGGGTTAACTCAAATGCGCTTAGCTAGGATTAGCTGGGTAAGAAATTAAATTTGTAAATCAAATTACGTGGTTCAACATCCATGGCTCCGAAATGGAGACGGTTAACCTCGTTCATGATTTTTTTCTCCAATGCTGGATCGTTCAACTCACTGGATATCAATTTGAATTGGGACACATGTCCCTCTGGCTCAATAACCAAACTGAACACCAAGGTACCAGCCAAGCTATCATGAGACTTTAATGCTTTTAAATAATGCAAATACGCTTTATTTTTCCCTAGTTCAAACACTCGACGGATCGACTCATCACTTCGCTGACCGCTGATTTTTGAATCAAAGAAATTTTGCGTGTCAGACGTTGCACTGCCTCCACCACCGTTATTAAATCCATCCAGCTTCATCGCTTTGTGGCTGGCTAATGCAACCCCTTTGGTTTTCAGCATGGCATCATCAGAGACATTGATTCCTTGACTCTTCTTAGTAATCGCGGCATCACCAAGCTTATTGTATGACGTTTTAGCCACGGTGCCCTTGGTGCTGTTGGACACATTCTTGGATCTGATTTTGGTCATATCCATAGAGAAATCCAGCTGACTGAATTGTGCTGCAAAATCTGAAACCGAATCTTTGGTCGCTACTGGCTTATTTTTCTTAGCCACTTGCACTACTTTTTCAACGGGCTTAGGTTGCACCGCTTTGGGTTTAGGCTTGGGCTTGACCTCTTTTTTCACTATGGGTTGCGGCTCCGGTTTTTTCACTTTTTTAACCGGCGGTTTGATGACTTCCGGTTCTGGTAATGGGCGAACCGGATCTAATTTCATTTCAACTTTAACGACCTCTTTCTCTTCTTCCTCTTTCTCTAATGAGGGCATGAAGTGCATAGTGACTAAAAAGATCAGCAATAAGAGTAATAAGCGATTCCTTAGCTTTGTAAATTTTTCATCCTGCTCTGTATTAGCTTCCCAAGGCAATTTTAAACCTAGGTTTACAGAATCTTCGATTGTCATAGTATTCGTCGTCATTGTTACTCTCTCCGACACTTAACCGGATACCGACAAGGCATTCGAGTTATTGATCTGATCGCCTTCGGAGGGCGGAATGGGGGCATCTCCCACATGGTTTAAAGCCAGGGATACGTTTAAAAACGCTTGCTTACGGCACGTCATCATCACACTTTTCAACAAGGTGAACGGAATGGTTCGTTCACCTAAGATGGTCACAGCCAGTTCTTCACCGTCAACAACCTTTTCAGTGTCACCACCTTCGAGTGCTACGCCGGTCTCATTTTCGATCATTTCTGCTAAAGCCGCTTGTTCAGCTCGAAAATCATCCAGGGCTTCAGCCAACTTAGGAATCACACCGGGTTTATTCATTTCAAGTACTTCTTTTGTGGTAACGACCAACTCATCTTCAGCCCAAATATTTTCACCATCGATGTAAATCGAAAATTCTGGAATGGCTTCCACTCCAGTAACGGAATCAGGCAGCTCAACAAATCGAGCGTTCTCTAATTTAGCGCTATCGCCCGAATTTAACAGTAAGAAGAAAACCATAATGGTAAAAATATCCATCAAAGCCACCAAACTTAGCTTACTGTCTGGTGTCTTCTTAACCTTTTTATAAAATGATTGTTCACTCAACATAATCTACTCGCTTCTGAGGTCTATCGCGCTTCTTCTAAAGACACTTCAGGAAATAATTCAACATTAACCACACTCGCAGCCACCACTGTTTGGTATGCCTTCACCGTATCAATGGCCGTTACAACGTCTTGGTATTGAACGTGAGGTTTGGATCTAACCAAGATGTCTTTTTTCGAAGGCACTTTCTCTTTGACTGCTTGTAATACTTGGCTTAACTGTTCGGTATCGAATTCTTTCTCCTCAAGACCTTGAACTTTAGGCACGCTTTTGAGTAAGTGATTGTCTGGATAATAAACCTTGTAACCAACATCACTGACTTCAATTTCCAAACTGGATTGTGGGTCAGCTGAGATACCAGCCCCGCCCCCCAGCTCAGGTAACTTGAGTTCTAATACTGAGATTTGAGTAAATGACATCGATAACAAAAGTACCGGTATCAATACCACCATTAAGTTCATAAAAGGCGTGACATCAATGTCTTCGTTTCCCGGTTGATTTCTTTTGTACTTAATCATCATCTACTCTCAATTAGCGCTCAGGTTACAATCCCAGTTATCCAAGATTAAGAGGGTTGCACAACAATAGGGTCAGAACCGTCATTAAAACCATTGGTCGTGACCGGTGTCATGTCTGATACCCCGGCAGACACTCGAACCGTCGGCTTTTCAGCTGTCTTGGTTACGGCACCATCAATCATGCGATGTAAGGTTAACGCGTTTAAAAACTTAACCGCAGACATTTCAATGCTGCTCACGATTTTAGCGGTGCGACTTTGCAAAACAGAACTTAAGATCAATAAAGGAATAGCGGACATTAAGCCAAAAGCGGTGGTGTTCATAGCGATCGAAATTGAGACCGAAAGCAACTTGGCTTTTTCAGCAGGATCCGCGTTGGCAACCGCTGTAAATGCACCGATCAAGCCGATAATGGTGCCTAACAAACCCAGTAAGGTCGCGACATTAGCCAACATATTAAGGTAACTGGTGCGCTCTTCTAAGCGTGGCAATGCTTCTAACATGCCTTCGTTCATAGCATTTTCAACATCCGCACGATTACGTGAGACTTTTAACATATCCAAACCACACCCAATGGTTTTATAAACAGCAACATCGCTGCCATTGGCAACCGTATGAATTTTATTGACCTCACCCGATTTCAATAAGGGCATCAAGTCCGCAAAGGCTTTCATGTTTTCTTTCTTTTCTTTCGCTAAGAAAACCCATCGCTCGATGGCGATGGCCAAACCGACTGCCAACACAGCCCCAATGGGGTAGATAAAAAACCCACCATCTTGAAAAAACGATACAACAAATTCGTAAACTTCAGTCATAACACACCTCACAGTTAAAAAAACGACTAAACATCATAAAAAACCTAAGGGGAAACGTTCCCCATACCAAACTGACGATAAATTTCGTTAGCCCTTAACACAACATCCCTATCGATCACCTCTAAAGACTGGTCATACTTGTCTTCAATGTGCCAATCCAAATTCCCATCGGACCCCATTTCGCGCCATGGAACAAAATAACTCACGGTGGGTTGCTCTCGATCACCGACAAAGGTTGACTCTAACTTCAATACCGATGGATTTTGGAGTACAGATTTATCCCCCTTTTCAGCGCTGACCGGCGCAATAACCGCAAAAAATGTAGCCGCCATACAGGCCTTTGTAATTGCCGATTGCATTGTTTTTTTTGCTGACTCTACTTTTCTCACGTGTCTTCTACTCATTTAATGGTTGTAAATTTAAAGGTTTTAAACCGTATCGTGCTATTCATCTTTGAGCTGTTCATCTACGGATTACTGTTTCGGAAATGACCGGGAGATACCGGTTCTTTCTTCGATTTCATCCAACCACTTTTCTACGTCTAAGTTCCTATAATTTGTTAACAGTTGGTGTGCTGACAAATGCTTTTCGGCATTAATCGGGTGATCCAAATACAAGTCATACAACACACCTAAATTCAAATGCGCTTCAGGGCAATCGGGCCAAACAGACAGCGCTTCGTGATACACGTTTTGAGCATCAAGATAGTCACCCCTCTTTCTCAAAACCTGACTTAATAATAAATAAGCTGAGACATTTAGTCTGTTAACTTCGATCGCCTTCTTGTATAGGTTCTGTGCACTTTCTAGATCTTTTTCTTGCACAGCGATATCACCCAGTAACACCCAAGGCCCTGAAACACTGTCATCTTTGGCAATCAATTTTTTCAGGTATTGCTTTGCTTGTTCGAGCTGGCTGTCTTTAACTGACCGTTTTGCTTTGATAAAAAGTGCAATGGTTTCTGGTTTAAGTCGTTGTTTTTTTTCAAGATAAGGATTCGGTGCAGCCTGATACGCCAAACGCTTTCCACTCACTGAATCAAGTTCTGGTTTAGGTAAAAATTGCTGAGTCGGGAGCAATCTTGGATTCTCACTGATAAGTGATTGATTTGAGTGACCCATGTTGTTTGCACACCCAGCCAACTGGCCAAGCACCACACTTAAGATGCTGATTTGTATAAAGCGTTTCACTACCTTAACCCCTCACCGTAAACTTTAATGGACTCTTCTTTATTGAATCGGTCGGGCGATAACACTTTCATTGCATCAAAACTCTTATTGATCCACTGCGTTTTATCGCCATCCCAAGCACGTTCGATGTTTACTTGATGTAACTCAATGGCCAACTCTTTGAGCGGTTGCGCCTGTTGTTTTAGGACCTCTGCAAACGCGCCACGCTGCGCAGCGTTTAAGCCAGGAGGCGTCTGGGCTTTTAAAATGGCTTTTGCAAAATCATGGTGCACCTCAGCCATTTTGTAACTGCTCTCCGTCACATGATCTAAAAGCCCATAATCACTTGTTTTTTGGAATGCCTGAAGGGTTACTTGAAACTGCTCATGCATTCGTGGCAAGAACTTTGCTATAGGGTGTCGTAAACGGCGTTTGTTAAACTCTCCAGCGGCATAGTCACCCAATCTCAAATTGGCCCAGGATAAAATCCAACGCGTTCTGTCTTCAGCAGTACTCGCCACTTCAGGCTCTAACTCCATGATTTTATTGATCCAATACATGTGCTTTGAAAATTCGTTCATTTTCAGGTAACTGTCCGCTAACTGATATAAGGCTTCCATCCGCGCACCAACCGGTTGCGCATAGGTATGGGCGTAGGCTTTAAAATGCTGGATTGCCGTTCCTAAATCATTGGCTTCCCGATAAATCATCGCCGCTGAAAACAAGGCCTCTCTTTTGATTTCTGTGTCTGGATCTTCATTAGACAACGTCACATAGTATTCGGCCGCCTTTAATGGCTCGTCATTTTTTTGGTAGGCATAGGCAATTTTTCTCGGAAATTCAACGGCTAACTCATGATTCGGAAACTGCGCATCCAACTCTTTGAGTTCACGAATGGCATCCGTCCACCTCTCTTGTTTGAGCAACAACGTAGCTGCATCGTATTGCGCAATCACGCGGTTGTTGCTTTCAGGCGCCACCGCTTTAATGCTCAGCAACGCAGCAATCGATGCGTCTATTTGATCATTGGCTTCCAACTGGCCCGCATATTGAAATTGACTGACGCTGATGCGCTCTGACAACTCTTGATATTCGGTCTCATTGGGTTTTACGAACGCCCGTTCCGCTAAATAGCTGTCAGCCGCTTTATCAAACTTTTTCAGTTTAAAATAAGAAACCGCTTTAATACCGTGAGCGACTTTTTCCGTGGCACGATCGAGGGTTTGCTGCCCTGCTAACAACCCCGTCATCAATTCAATTGCTCGGTCGTATTGCTCAAGCTCAAGCACATAATTGGCCGCATTCGTTAAAACGCCAGCCGCTCGTTCATCTCCGCTAAAGGTTTTGGCAAAACGCATCATGCTGTCCACTGCCGCCGATTGATAATCCCGAGACCACGCAGGATTCAGACTTTCGCCATTGGCATCCATGTAGTTTTGATAGGCAATAATCGCGGCATAACCGGCATCCGCCGCATACTTCTCAACACCTTTTTTATCGGCAAAACCATAGGCCACGACTTCATACGCCTCCACTGCGTCCAAATAGTCTTTTGCCAGAAAATGCGCTTCGGCTTTTAAATAGCGGTATTCCAACACCTCTGAATCATCTTTAAACGTATCCGAGTATTGACCATAAAATGCGGCGGCTTGAATAAATTCAGCGGCGGCTAGATCTTGAAGTTTATTCACATGCCCCACTTTTGCAGGATCAGTAATAAACGGCTCTGCTTCTGCTAAATACGCCTGTCCTTGTGTATAGCGATATTTCGCTAACTCCGCCATGTAAGTTTTTAATAACGTTTGCATTTCGAGTGTCACACCGTGACGCTCAAACTGTTCAACCGGCATGTTGTAAGCAATGACAAAGGCCTCTTTCTCAGCCAATGCTTGAACCGGAAAGCCTCCCTGTTCGTACGCCGAAATGATTTTTTTATAAAAGTACGGTACTTTCGTTGTTCCTTCGTGGTTATCTATATATCCTCTATAAGTCTCAGCCGAAATTTTAAAGAGCTCTTTTTCAAGGTAGTACTCGCCTAATTTATCGTAAATCAACCAGACATAGGGTTTATTGGCAATCTCATCAAAGGTTTCGATGGCCTCCGCACCGCCTATTTTATTGAGCGCCAAACTCATCGAATGAATACCATCTAACACCAAGGCTTTCTGACCTTTTGCAACACCTTCTACTTCACTGGAAGTACCCATAATGTCGGTCAAGACGACCCCAAAGGTTTCAATCGCTTGTGATGGTCGTTGCAACTTATAATACGTCCACCCCAACATATAACGCGCATGCCTTTGTAATTGGCCAATGGCCTTATTCGCCACATTTGCGTAATAAAT
>CAZECE010000029.1:0-4252 GCA_964510525.1 uncultured Pseudomonadales bacterium
TTTAATGCACCTGTGGTTGTCAAAGTCGGCGACTTTGAAATTGCAAAACCCTTACTGCTCTGGATCAATGATGGCTTAATGACCATTTTTTTCTTCCTAGTGGGTCTTGAACTCAAGCGCGAGCTATTAGAAGGTGAGCTCGCGGATAAAAGAAACGTGATCTTACCCGGTGTGGGTGCCATTGGCGGCATGATTGCCCCGGCTTTGATTTATGTGGCCTTCAACAAAGACGATCCGATTGCACTAAGAGGCTGGGCCATTCCCGCCGCCACAGACATCGCCTTTGCTTTAGGCGTTTTAACCCTTTTAGGCAGTCGAGTGCCAATTGCTCTAAAAGTATTCCTAACGTCATTGGCCATCTTCGATGATATCGGCGCCATTCTGATTATTGCGTTTTTTTATACCGAAAAAATATCGGTCACGGCCCTGGTCGTTGTGGGTGGTATTTGCCTGCCACTGCTTTTCTTAATGAACCGTTATAATCTCGTTGCCAAGAGCCCTTACATATTTGTTGGCATCATCATGTGGGTTGCTACGCTTAAGTCGGGCGTTCATGCCACCCTAGCTGGGGTTGTCTTAGCCATGTTTATCCCACTGCACTCTAGAATCCACCCCGACATAAAACCCCTTAAAAATTTAGAACACGACCTCCACTCAGTAGTGGCCTTTTTTGTGCTGCCGGTATTTGCTTTTGCCAACGCTGGAATCAATTTTGATGGGTTTACCCTGGATCAACTGTTCCACGGTGTTCCTGTGGGCATCGCTTTGGGTCTGTTTTTTGGTAAACAAATTGGGATCTTCGGATGCTGCTGGCTGGCAATTAAAGCAGGCATCACGCGCTTACCAACTGGCATGAATTGGCAAACACTGTTTGGCACCTCCGCTCTGTGTGGCATTGGCTTTACGATGAGTCTGTTTATTGGCTCACTGGCATTTAATGACCCTGCGATGAAAGCACTCTTTGATGAGCGCGTAGGCATTATCTTAGGCTCTCTGTTTTCAGGTATTGTCGGCTTTTTCATCCTGAATCATTATTTAGAAAGCGATAAAAAAGACAAGCAATCAGCCTAGTTCGCAATTATTGAACTCACCGGCTCACGATCACAGAGAATATTTAAGTTCAAAAGCCAGCCACAATGGCTTATTTTGCAGACAGTTGATACAATATCCAGCATCAAATACATTTACCGATCACAAATACCCATAATAAAAAACATAACAACCAATAAGAAAAAACACATGTCAAAAATCAGCATCGCCTTAGTGGGTTTGCTATTTTCTGTCACCATTATTCTTCAAGGCTGCGGCGGCGCCGATCAGGAGGTTGATGAGGACGAAAATAATCTTATAGATCGAGCCATTGACGAGATTTATGATCAGGATATAGAGCGCTTTTCTCTCGACCTTATTGACGACATTGACAACATTGACGATGCTCCCACAGAACCCAGCGGAGAAGACTCTGCATCAGATTTAATCATTTGCCCTTTTCCCGAGTCATTGCAAGACGCTACCGCCGCCGTTTTTAATACCTATACGTCAAATGAATCCAACTCTGCTGACGATTTCTCCACTGACTTTTCGCTCGAATACTCAGAGCAGTATTACCTCTCTTTTTATGACCCCGTCGAGTTATCAATGCTCTCAGCGTCGCAGTCCGGTGCCGACGCCATTATTCAAGTGACTGACTACGGAACCGCCACACTGCAAAACTTTTACCAAGGTGCCGCCCCCAGAGGCATTGTGATTAATAACCTTGCTTTTGAACCTTATTTTTTCTTTAAGCTACTTAATGGTGAGATCACAACCGATTTGCAAACCACACCTCCAAGCCTCGAAGAGGCTTTTTACATGGCCAATGGCATCGGGCCAAAAGCAAGAGACATCATAACGTTACCTGAAAACCCAATCTGCGACATTACCGAAAAGTCATTTCAGGCCGGCGTTGTCAGAGCAAAGGCGAATTACGAGATCAATCTCGCCCAACTGGAAAACTCAGGTTTTTTAAGCGGTGCACGCGAATTTCAGTACTCGGCAAACCGCCCAACAAGACCATCAGAAAATAACTCACTGGATGAAAAACAGGACGAAGCACAGGATGAATCACAAAGTGTCACGCTGTTTGCCGTCATTGCTACGCATTCAAACGAGCCGCCCATCATAGCCCCTGAAATTCGAGGGTTGAGGCAAACGTATCAAAGTTTCATAGCATCAAAACACATGACCCTGGCCACATCACAAATGCAAATTGGCGATAGAACCCGTTTCACATTAGATCCTAATGGCAATAATGCGGTGTTTTCTATTTTCACTCTACCCAATTCTTACGACGTGATTAGCGCTATGCCAACGCAAACATCACTTTCATCCATTACCACCAGAAAAGTGGGCTCTATCCATCTGGGGGTGGGATTTACAGATCTTTTGCTCAGCCGCGTTGAACAACAAAGCTTGATCAATAGAAACTGGGGGTTGACCCCAAGCCCACAAACCTTCTCAAGTCAAACATTGGCCTATAAAGCCAGCATTGATGAGACCTTTACGTTTATACCTAGAAATGGCGGCCTAATCCTGGAAAATATTCAACTCATACTGAGTTTGCAGCACCAGTCACCCTAGAACCTGTTTCTTCTGCTAGCTGATGATCATCCGCTAGCAGCATGTATAAAGACGGCAACACATACAGGGTGAGCACCGTACCAATAGCCATACCACCAACCAGCACAAGTCCTATCGAATTACGAGCTTCGGCGCCGGCACCCGTGACCAGCACCAAAGGAAAGTGCCCGGCCACTGTTGCCACCGTCGTCATTAAAATTGGTCGCAACCGAGTTAATGCCGCGGATTCTATGGCTTGCAGTTTTGCCATACCCTGCAACTGCATTTGCTTGGCAAACTCCACCATTAAAATGCCGTTTTTGGCCACTAACCCGATTAAGGTCACCATGCCCACTTGAGAGTAGATGTTTAGGGTTGTCGAAAATCCATCGGTCCAAAATGGCAAATTCGGATTCGGCATTTTAATAAAGGTAAAAATCAACGCCCCGAACATCGCCAAGGGGACTGAACCCGCTAGAATCACCAAGGGGTCTCGAAAGCCATTAAATTGAATCGCTAACACCATAAAGATCAACAACAACGCCAAGCCCATGGCAGGCAAAAACTTGTTGCCTTCTGCACGCAGCTGACGAGACTCCCCGGTATAATCCAACACATACCCTTTCGGCAAAATCTGTGCGGCTTGCACTTCCATATAACTTAAGACTTCCTCTAAAGGCCGAATCGGAACACCACTGATCATGACCGCATTAAACTGTTGCATGCGATTCAGCGAACGGGCGACCACTTGCTCGTCTATTTCTGCAATGCTCCCCAACGTAATCAATCGACCTTCCGGCCCTGAAATGTACAACCGCCTGAGCTGTTCTGGAGTCAAGCGGCTGACACGCGTAACTTGCGGAATGACCTTGTAACTGCGGCCGCCTTTATCAAAACGGTTCACGTAGCCACCGCCCAACAGCGTACCCAAATCGGCACTGACTTGCTGTAGATCCAACCCAAGATCCGCCACCAACTCACGATCAATCTGCCATTCAATATTGGGCTGATCCATTTTGACGTCAATCAGAGGGGGAAAGGCAAACAAACCACTTTGCGTCGCTTTTAATTGTAATTTTTTCGCAAACTCCAGCAGCTGCTCCGTTTCGGCCGTTGAGGCAATCACCAGCTCCACTGGAAACTGACCGCCCCCAGGTAATGCCGGCGGGGTGATGGGAAACATCTCGATTCCAGGAATCGCTCCCAGCGACTGCTGCACTTCCGGCAAGATTTCAAATACCGTGCGATCCCGCTCTTGCCAAGGCACCGTGACCAACCCTCCAAAACCAGATGATGGATTAGTAATTTGGAAGGTAAACTCGGTTTCAGGCACAGCCATAAAAGCGTCATTCGCGGCATCGGCAAAAATTTGTGTTTGCTCCATGGTGGCATTCGCCGGCGCATTCACAATGCCAAAAATCACCCCTTGATCTTCCATTGGCGCCAACTCTTTTGGTGACATCATAAACAGAGGCACACACAGCAAGGTTAACCCTAGCCAGATCACATACATCGCCGGGCGGTGCGCCAGCGTCCAACTCAAGCCTTGATGATAACGATTACGAACACGCTCAAAGATCAGATTAACCTTTTGACTGAAACCTTGCTTATCGGCCCCAGGTTTTAACAGCCTTGACGCCAGCATGGGCGATAA
>CAZECE010000030.1:0-20128 GCA_964510525.1 uncultured Pseudomonadales bacterium
AGAACTTGGCAAATCACTGCTCGCTAATGATCATTTTAAAAATGCGCAGGTTATATTGATGGGATACCTAGAAGATGAACATCTCACCATGCAATTTATGGATTTGGGATTCAGTGGTTTTTTGCCAAAACCGTTAACACATGTTCGGCTATTACAACTCTCCACACTGTTAACTGGGGAAGATAACAGCATGATTAAAAAAGAGATACGATCAATGAATGACCCTGAAAATTATCAACTGAATAACATACGAGTACTGCTGGTAGAAGACAACCCCATCAATCAAGAAGTCGCCCATTTGATGCTTGCTGAATTGAACGTCCAGTACGATACCGCTAATAACGGCATCGAGGCCATTGAATTATTAAAACAAGCACCCGAGCTTAACTATTATTCTTTGGTCTTCATGGATTGCCAAATGCCTGGTATGGATGGCTACGAAGCCACGCAACGCATCAGAGAAGGTGAAGGTGGCGAACATAATAAAGAAATCACCATCATCGCGCTTACAGCCAATGCCCTTCAAACGGATAAAGAAAAATGCCTGCAGTTGGGCATGAATGATTTTATGTCAAAACCCATCGATACCGGCGGTTTAAAATCCATGATACTCAAGTGGCTACAAAGCACGCCAAGCAATACTCGTCCGCTTCCAACCAACCCGGAAGCCCCCCCATCGTCAGAACCTGAAGACCCGTCTTTAGCTATTTGGGAGGAAGAAGAAGCGTTAGCGACTTTCATCGGTAAAAGATCGTTACTGATCACCGTAATTGATACCTTCTGCGACCAGACCGCAAACCACCTGAAAGAACTGCACAAAGCCTTAGAAGAAGAAAATACGAAACAATGCATTATTTCTGCCCACACCATCAAGGGCAGCGCAGGTCAGTTAAAAGCCCCCAAAGTTCAAACACTCGCCGCTCACCTCGAAACACTCGGTAAAACAGATAACTGGTTAGAATTCAAGCAAGAAATACCCGACTTAGAGGATGCCATTGCAGAGCTCACACGAGTATTTGATCGCTACAAAGCGGGATAAAGGGACTACATCATTCCCCAAAGGGGGCTTATGCTTGACAGCACTGAATCCCGCCCATAGCATGCGTTCATTTAATCGCTTTCGGTAACATACATGTCTGCAGTGGCCATTCAGCCGGACCAGTCTCTGTCATTTGAGCACATTCTTTCTCCAGTTGCGCCCTCCTTTCATCGCCTGGAACAACGCATCGCGCAAGAACTCAGCTCACAAGTCCCTCTGATTGAACAAGTGGCACAATACACCATTAGCAGTGGAGGTAAGCGTCTGCGCCCTTTACTCACCCTACTCTCAGCACAAGCATGCGGCTATTCTTCTGGACCGGATCACGAGACGATGGCGATCATTGTTGAGTTTTTACACACAGCCAGTTTGCTGCACGATGATGTCGTGGATGAATCCCCTCTGCGACGCGGGCGAGCCAGCGCCCACAGCAAATGGGGGCATGCCACCAGCGTATTGGTTGGTGACTTCATTTATGCCAGAGCTTTTCAAATGTTGGTCGATCTAAAAAATCTCGACCTCCAAAGCACCGTCGCCAATGCCATAAAAACCATCACCGAAGGCGAGATTTTTCAGCTGCTAAACAAAGGCAACAGCCGCATATCGGAAGAGGATTACTTTCAAATCATTCACGGCAAAACGGCCGCCATGTTTCTCGCTGCAGCCAAATCAGGTGCCCAAATCGCCAACGCAGACCAAGCAACACAAAATGCACTGGCGCAATACGCCAATCACCTAGGATGCGCATTTCAAATCATCGATGACTTGCTGGACTACACCGGAGAGCTGGACACGCTGGGCAAAGAGCTCGGAGAAGATCTGGCCGAAGGCAAGGTCACTCTGCCGTTAATTTACGCCTTAAAACTGGGCTCAAACGCCGAACAAACATTAATACAAAAAGCCATCGAATCAGGAGAAATTGGTGAGCTAGAACCCTTTGTCTTAGCTCTCGAGCGCTCAGGCGCTTTAAAGGCCACTCGAGAGCGCGCGTTACAAATAGCAAATAAGGCAACGGCTTCATTAGATCCATTACCCAATACAGAAGCCAAACACGCCTTAAAGAAACTGGTAACCTTTTCCATTCAACGTCACCAATAAATCATCTTTTTACCCAGCTTTTCACCCAACAGGGGGCCTTGTCATGATGCAACTGAAACACCACCTTTCATGCTTCAAAATTGCGACCATCCTCATCAGCACCCTCGCTCTCCAAAGTTGCTGCATGCGCCTCTCACAAGATTCCAATAGCCCCTGTGGCGCCACGCCTAATGAGCTGACACTCTTCCAAGACATGGCCACAATGGCGCCCAACCTAAACCAACGTAAAACCGCAGAACTGTCGCAAGCGATCAAAGAAGGTGAAACCTTATTCACTGGCCTGTGCAGCAGATGCCATGTTTACACGCGCTCATCCACCTGGGCACGAGAAATTTTACAAGCCCAAGACCCGCAAGCGCCGATTCCTCCCGAGCTGACCAGTCAGAGATTCCAAAAACGTTTCTCAGAAGAGTACTTAAAAGCCACAATCGAATACGGCATTCACAAACCCTTCTCCGCACACTCGATGCCGTCATGGAAAGGCGTCTTGAATGACAACGACATTCGGAACCTAGTCGCCTACATCATCCATATCGGCGCCCCCGCCCCAATGGACGAAGCACAATAGAGCATGTGATTATGTGTTAGACTCACGCATCGAATTAACTGGTACGGATACGGAGCGTAGCTCAGCCTGGTAGAGCACTGCCTTCGGGAGGCAGGGGTCGGAGGTTCAAATCCTCTCGCTCCGACCAAGTTAATGGGATACATACTCACTCAGTCTTCAAAATACTGCCGAACCTGCATATGACCTGCAAGAAACTGAATTGTAGGCAACAAGAAGTCTGGGCTAGTTAATTTTCAGAACTCCTCAACCGCAGATAACCCCATCGGCAACTGCTCACCTAACAAATGCTGCATCTGCTTATCCAAGCCTGCTTCCTCACCCGCCAACAAGGCAACCCAGCTAAGCGGGGCTTTGCTCACCAAGAGCTTTTCCTGAACGACTTTCGTTAAAGCACCCTCACCCCCTTGCACCATCATCACAGACGCTAATCCCATTGACTGAAACTTACGCCAGTTAAACGTTAATAAGGTCTCAATCCAGGGAGAAACCGCCGCATCCGACAAAGGCTCACCCAACAGCAGTTCACGCGCCCCCAGCCGGCCCAATGCCCACACCATGGCATCCATTAAATTCGGCTGCTTTTTTAAATTCGCGACCAATGAATCACCCAAACGCTGCCGCTCGTCAGTCGCGATAGCTTCCAAACTGGCCACAAATCGCAACAACTCATCAAAACCCATACTTTGACGCTCTTGTAGTAACTTGCGCGACTGCCAGGATTTCTCGGTTAACCAAGGTCGCACCGATTCATAACATGCCAACTGACATTCGGTTGGCAAGCCAGCAGCAATACGCCGCCAGAACGCCCACCAAGCTCGCCAGTTTTCCATCACCTTACGGTGCTGAACACCCTCTTTAAACAAAGGCCACAACACCTCAATACGTTGCGGATCTTGCAAAGCCCCTAAACCTGGACGTAAACACCAGCCCAATAATTGCAACCAAACCCGCTCATGCGCAGGACTTTTAAAACGCGACTTTTTAATCTCAATCAGTACATCCGCCCAATACCGCAATTGGGCCAACGACCAATGTTGCCACTCGCCATGTTCAGCCTCTAAAGTGACGCGCAGTTTTTTTACCGCTTTTTCATCCCGACCAAACAACAAAGCGCGTAACATCTCGGCACCCGCTTCGGCCTCGGCACTGTGACTTACAGCATCAGCTTGCGTGTTTTCAAACTCAAATTGCCAGTGATGCTGCTCAGGATCGTCTACCGACAAGCACCGCACTTGAATCAAGCCCAACTCGTTGATCTTCGCTTCTACAAATACCTCAACCGCCCCTTGAGCCAACTCCTGAGTGAGATCAACGGTTAGCATCGGCAACACATGACAATGCGCCAAATCCAATGACACCAACGCCCCAAGATCGCTGGTCAATCGTTCACTGGCCCACAGTTTAAAACACACTCGTTGCCCTAGATTCAATTGAAACACGCGATTCTCTAATCGATACCAACGCTCGGCCTCACTGCCTTTGGGCAACAAGCAAACCGCTTTGGGTTGACTCTCCGAGGTCTCAAGTTGCAAACAATAACTGCGCGGCGTGTTCGCTTTGATCGAACGAATGACACTAGGATTCTGCTCCAAACGTTCTTGGTGCTGAATGCATTGCCAAGCCACGGCACCATACGCGACTGCGTGCGCCACTGAGGCTTCCTGATCGGTTTGCTCATGTAGCCCAGCTTGCCCTAATACCTTAGGCTCGACACCAAACCAGTGACGCAATTGCTCTAACAAGCGCTGCTGAATCAGCGGGCTTTGCATCACGCCGCCATTAAACACGATGGCATCAATTCCTTGGTCGTTGAGATCACACTCAACTGCCCCCTGTGCCCGTAAAAATGCGGCCAAGTGACGAGTAATAGCTGGGTCTGCTTCGTAGGGTAAACCTGGTGTGATTAACGCGCTATCGGAAACTTGGACCGGGTCCTCCCAGCCCACCAGGGGGAAAAAACCATCGAGTAAAGTTTGTTGAATATCCGATGTAGCCCAATCGTAATGCCAGGTATTGCCCAACAACTGAGAGCCGACCTGCACCACACTGGCTCTTAATGTTTCGGGAATTTTTTGCGCACCGTCGATCAAGTGATTAGACAATGCCGCCTCTTTTAACCGCCGACACTCTAACAACAGTCGATTTTGTACTGACCGAGGCCAACGACGACGTCCCGACTTCGATTGTTTATATACCCGTTGCAACGCCGCTACGAGCAAGTGATCCATGTTATCACCGCCCAGCATTAAATGTTGCCCCACCGCCACCCGCTCTAACTGGGGTGCAGCTTGATCTGCATCAGCCGAAACCCGCACCAAACTGAAATCCGTGGTTCCCCCACCGACATCACAGACCAAAATCGTGCGCACATTCGCTAAATGCGTTTGAATCTCCGCTCGATGGTGCCAAACCCAGTGATAAAACGCCGCCTGCGGTTCTTCCAACAGGTTGATTTTACCCTCCACTCCCAAACCAGCCTGATGAATCGCAGCCAAGGTTTGCTGTCGGGCTTGCTGATCAAACGACGCCGGCAGTGTCACCACCACCTGCTGATGCTCTAACAACGCCTCAGGATGCGCTTGGTTCCAAGCCAGCCTTAAATACGACAAATAAGAAGCACAAGCGGCTACTGGGGAAATTCGCTGCACATCGGGCGCCGCCGCTTGCGGTAACCGCTCGGCGTTGGCATCCAACCCCGCCACCGACAACCAACTCTTAGCAGACGCAACCAAGCGACCCAGCGTTTGGCTGCCCAAATCCAACGCCCAATCACCCCACACAATGGGCCGCCTGTTTTCGTAGAGAGTTTCAATGGCAGGAAAAATAGCTGGCAACGAGGCATCGACCTCAGCAAGATGGTATTGCACGGAAGGTAAATAAGGTCGGCTCTGTTGTTGCTCAGCACCAACCCATTGCGGCACTGAAAATACTTGAATATCAGGCGTTAACGCCTGTTGGTCGGCATAAGCCAACACCGTATGAGTCGTACCAAGATCAATTCCAATCCAATATTGCGAAGGCGTTTGAGACATACGCTTAGTCGAGTACGGGTTCTGCTCGAACATTCAAACTGACTCGCCATCGTTGCGGCTCATCTGATGCTTCTGAAGATGCCGCTTGGTCAGCTGGCAAGGCTTCAATCTCGAGCGTACCAATCTCGGTGACTCGAGTCATCAGCTGCACGGGAATGTGATCCGCCGATTCGGCGGTAAGATTGACTTCGATATCAGGCAATACCTGCAATTCCTCGGTATCGTCCTCATCCAACAGGTCGCCAATTTGATCCTCAGCGCGAATCCCGCTGCCAAAAAAACGGAAACGAGCCGGTTGGCCCACTTTCAGATGAAAGGTTTTCGGCACCAACACCGCCGGGCTGCCTTCTTCCAACCCGGAAGACACGACACACAACGCCTCTAATGGCGCCGGCATACCAGGCACCGCTGGCCGCGCCGCCTCAATACCCACGTAATAACTGTGCGCCACACCACCTCGAATCCTGACCCCGTTTTGGGCTTTTACGAACCGATAATAAGCCGCCCCCAAACTCACTGCCGCATCCAAATCACCACCAGATAACGGCTCGACTGACGCTTGAATTTCAGTATCAGCCCAGGCATTCAACACCGACATCAAACGCTGACAAAACGGCTGCGCTTTAAAAACGCCACCGTTAAACAACACCTTGTTCGGAAAAGGTCTGTCTTGTAAAAAGGACGCCAAATGGCGGGTCACCGCCGCGTCTTGGGCGTAGGGTAACGCAAGGGTCGACAACGCACTGTTATTGGCCATGTCAGGTTGAGCGTCCAGAGCCACTTCCGGAAAAAAACCATCAACTAACACCGACGTCAACATCTCTTGCGTCAGTTCCGTACGCAGTGTTTTGCCCAATAACAAAGCCCCCTTGGTCGCTAATGCAATGGGAACAGACACCAAGCTCGGGTCATTCAACAGTTTTTCTTTAGCCGATCGACACAATTGCACTAATGCGGCCAGTTGGTTGGCTTTGACTTTTTTGCCTTCAGACGCCAATTTCTTTTTCACAGCATACGCCAAGGTCAAGTCCATGTTATCGCCACCCAGCAACAGGTGATCACCAACCGCCACCCGCTCCAACGACAGTTCACCGCCTTCATCATGCACCGTGATCAGAGAAAAATCCGTGGTACCACCGCCCATATCAACAACCAGCACGGTATCGCCAACCGTCAGTGCCTCACGCCAATTGAGGGTGTTGTACAACCATTGATAAAGAGCGGCCTGAGGTTCTTCCAATAACATCAAATCAGCAAACCCTAACGCAGTGGCTATCTCCGCCACACGGCTGCGCGCTTGCGGATCAAACGAAGCCGGTATCGTGATGGTCAAGGCTTGTTGTGCCAGCGGCGCACCTGGAAACTGGTATTGCCATACGTCAGCGAGGTAACGCAACAAGCGTTCAATGACTTGATCTGGTGTCAGGCGAATCACATCCGTCATATCGCCTTGTGGTAACTGTACCGACGCCATACCGCCACAGGATAACCAGCTTTTAGCACTGGCAATCAAACGATCTGGCGTTTGCTCCCCTAAAGATCGCGCAAAATCACCCACCAAAAAGTCTTGCGTTTCTCCCCAAGGGGTTTGCAACGCCGACGCATCCAACTCACTGGAATGAAATTGGTACAAAAAAGAAGGCAACTGAGATTTTTCCGCCCAAGCATTCAAACCAACCCACTGCGGGATGGGCAATACCTTCAGCTCGGGCTCACCGGATTTGGCGCCATCAACTGGAATCTCGGAATATGACAACAGGCAATGCGTGGTCCCCAGGTCAATACCGACGTAATAAGTAGCCGTCACACCTCAACCTCAGCAGGAGCGATAACAGATGCATCAAACCCAGACGTGCGCTTGGGCAGCTCAACCTTTGAAGTTTGCCATCCACGATGCAACAAGACGCCCTGAAAAGGCCCCTCGCCGGTTACCTGTCCGACCAAACGAATCTGTTGGCGATCAAACCCTTTATCAATAGACAACGAGGTTTCTTCCTCTTCTGGTCGAATCGACTCAATCGAAAAACAATCCACCAACACCTTACGCGCCCCTTGATGCACCACCCGAGCGGTGGCCCCCACCTCTTCATCCGAAAATTCATCTAATTCTTGTTGTAAAAAATCGACCAAACGGGCCTCTTTTTGCAATAACGCCAACAATTGAACCGCCGAATCATTATTAGACGATTGATCTAATTCAACGCCAGCAGCAAGTTCAGGTGGAACCACTTCATGAGGAACAGCTCCAGTGCTCTGTATTGGCTGCGCATTCAGCTGTTTTATCAGCTTATAGAGCCGCACCCCCAAGTGCCCGCTGAGCAACAAAGCAAACACCGACATCGCAATTAAAAAAAAGTGCAGGCCATCAAACCCACCCACTAATGCATCACTACCATTCATGATTTATCGACCTATTTTTCCAGCGCAAAGAAATTCAAAAAAGCCATCATTTCTTTTTTTGATAACGTTATTTGAGCGGTTCCCAGTTGCTCACTGCCTTGCCCTTGCTCGGATGAAGACAAGCCAAACCGAAACTCAGCGCCTGAATCTCGGGTTAAAAACATCTCCAAAGAACATTCAACATTGGGAACGGCTTCATCTTGCAAAGAAAACACTGGGGCTCGGGTTAAATCTTCAATAGGCGTCATGGTGGCTACTGGTTCTCGACAGGCTGAACGAATCATTTTTGCCGCTCGAAAACGTTCAAACTCACTTAAGCCAGGTTGCACGCTGACCGCAGCCGCCAGACAATCAAAGGGCACCCCATTTTGCGCATCATTGACAACAAACAAGCCTTCTTGATTCGCCATTACCCGATATTTTTCCATAGACTGCACTTCCTTTATCTATCTTCCATCGTGTTAGTGGTGTTAGTGCTTTATATACGACGGAGCATTCTAGCGTATTTGTTTTTATCAAAGAAGGCTGGAAATTGACAAGGAAATTAAAAGGTCGGATAATGCGCGGCTTGATAAAGAAGCATCCTTATTTTAAAAGCATTACATTCGGGAGATCCACACTTTGGCTAACAGTCCTCAAGCACGAAAAAGAGCTCGTCAGAACGAAAAAAGACGCTTACACAATGGCTCCCTTCGTTCCAGCGTACGCACCAGCATCAAAAAAGTATTATCGGCTGTCGCATCCGGCGATCACAGTGCCGCAAAAACGGCCTTTCAAGCCGCCGAGCCCATCATTGATAAGATGGTCAACAAAGGCATATTGCACAAAAATACCGCCGCGCGCTATAAAAGCCGCTTGAACAGCAAGGTGAAAAAACTCGCTTCTGCGTAATATCGAAGTTTGGCAAATTCATAAAAAAAGGCTGATTGAACGTCAGCCTTTTTTTATGTCCCTAAGCCCTATACTTCAGCCTTAGGGCCTCAAGCGTCTTCCAACACCATATTATCGCAATGAATCAGCTCGTCCTCATTGGCATAACCCAAGACTTCTTGGATCTGATGGGTAGACTTACCAAGTAACTGAAGGACATCTCCCAGCGGATAATTAACCAAACCACAAGCCACTCGATTGCCAGAGCGATCATGACAAGAGACCATATCCCCCCGAGCAAATTCACCTTCAGCCGCCACAACACCAACCGCCAACAAACTAACACCGCCTTGCCTAAGCGCCTTCACCGCACCCTCATCCAGCGTCAACACTCCTTTCATCTGCAAATGGCTGGCTAGCCAACGTTTTTTAGCCGCCCAGACGGTTTGATCCGTATATAAAAGTGTTCCGACTTCACCCCCTGCAGCCAATTGCAACAAGGACCGCTCTTGAAAACCTGACATCAACCAAGTCCACGCACCCGAGCGCGCCGCTTTTCGGGCGGCCTCTAGCTTCGTGACCATCCCCCCCAGGCCCAACCCAGACAGGCTACCACCCACCATAGAATCCAAACCGGCATCTTCTACATTGGCAACGGAAACCAACGTCGCACTCGCATCCAAACGCGGATCACTGGAATACAAGCCTTTTGTATCAGTCAGGATCACCAGCAAATCAGCGTCCCAAAGATTCGCGACCGAAGCCGCCAGCGTATCGTTGTCACCTAGATGAATCTCATCCGTAGTGACAGAGTTGTTTTCATTAATGATCGGCACGACGCCAAGCTCGATCAAATTCCGCAACACCCGCCTTAAATTAAGGTAACGAGATCGATCGGCTAGATCATCATGAGTTAACAAGATTTGCGCCGTGTGTACGCCGTAGCGCATGAATTCCGATTCATATGCCTGAATCAATCCCATTTGGCCAACAGCAGCGCACGCTTGAAGTTCATGTAATTTTTCTGGGCGGGCAGATTTACTCAATCGATGCATCCCTTCAGCAACTGAACCCGAAGAAACTAATACCACTTCTTTTTGAGATCGCAGCAGCTCAACTACTTGCTGAACCCAGTCCGCTATACCCTGAGTGTTCAAGCCTCGATCATGGTGGGTTAATAGCGCACTGCCAATCTTAACCACCCAGCGTTTGGAGCCAGCAATCTGCTGACGACGACCATCCGTTACATCCTTAACCAACGTATTCTACTTGAACCCCTTCTTCTTCAAAGGAACCCTGACCGGGTTTCTCAGCCTCGCCTTCCTGGCGCTGCCCCCTTCGTTTTTTTGATGCGTTTTGTCGCACTTCGGCAGCCGTTTGCAACAGGTTATCACGCATTTCACTTGCGTATTCTTCAGACTCCAGCACTTTCTGATGATAGTCGTCTGCAGCTTGCCATATCGCTAGACTTAGTGTTTCTAGCCCTTTTCGCTGCACAGATGAAATCCAAAAGCATCGCTCTGGCTCGCCCAACTCCGCACACCAAGCTTGATAAAACGCCGCTTGCTCTTCCTCGGTTAACACATCCTGCTTGGTAAACACCAACCATCTTGGACGCTGAAACAAAGCATCACTGCATTTCTCCAGCTCATGCTCAATGGTTTGATAAGCCGCAATAGCCGCCTCCACCCCACCAGACACATCCACCATATGAAGCAGCAAATGATTGCGGGATAAGTGCTTTAAAAAGCGATTTCCCAAACCCGCACCTTCCGCAGCCCCTTCAACCAAACCCGGAATATCAGCCATCACAAAGCTGCGCAATTCATCCACCCGAACGACGCCAATACTGGGCACCAAGGTAGTAAACGGGTAATCGGCAATTTTAGGGCGCGCATTCGACAAAACCGACAACAACGTTGATTTACCCGCATTTGGCAGCCCCAGCAAGCCGACATCCGCCAATAAATTCAGCTCCAAACGCAGCTCTCGAACCTCTCCCGGCCCACCAACGGTAATTTTACGGGGCGCGCGATTAACACTGGATTTAAAACGGGTGTTACCAAGCCCCCGCTTCCCCCCCTTGGCCACACAAAAGCGATCACCTGCTTTTTGAATATCACCAATAAATTCATCAGTAGCGCGATCGTATACGCAAGTACCAACAGGAACCGGGATAACCAAATCTTCACCGGTGATGCCAGTGCGCTGACGACCGGCCCCGGGTTGACCATTTTGAGCTTTAAAACGACGCTTATAACGAAAGTCGATTAACGTATTAAGATGCTCTGTTGCCTCCAGAAACACATGCCCACCGAAGCCACCGTCTCCGCCATCAGGGCCTCCCTGCTCAATGAATTTTTCTCGCCTAAAACTGAGGCAGCCCCGCCCACCGTTTCCGGCTTCGACTGTAATGACAGCTTCATCGACAAATTTCATACATCACCAAACAATCAGCCTCAAACAATCAGTCCCAAACAAAGAGCCCTAAATAAAAAGCCCCAAAAATGGGGCTTTTTAAAAAACTCTGCCTAACAAGCTACAGGACAAGCATTATACAGGCTGGATACTGACTGTACGACGTTTTTTTTCACCTTTAACTTCAAACTTTACCAAACCCGCTATTTTGGCAAATAAAGTATGATCTTTCCCGATACCAACGTTATGCCCTGGGTGAAACTGCGTGCCGCGCTGACGCACAATAATACTGCCCGCAGAGACTTTTTGATCTCCATAACGCTTAATTCCCAGTCGCTTAGACTCAGAATCGCGACCATTTCTAGTACTACCACCGGCTTTTTTATGAGCCATCTTATTGTCTCCTCAAAAATATGACTAAACAGCGATCTTTTGAATTTTCAATTCTGTGTAATGCTGACGATGACCTTGAGTGCGACGGTAGTGCTTGCGACGACGCATTTTAACGATACGGATCTTCTTATCACGCCCATGAGCAACCACCTCAGCCGTCACTTCGGCGCTCTCAAGATAAGGCTTACCCAGATGCACAGCACCCTCACCGTCTTCTACCAGCAACACCTTATCCAACTTAACTGTTTCGCCAGGCTCAACATCCAAAAGCTCAACACTAAAAGATTGACCTTCTTTAACTTTATATTGCTTTCCGCCAGAATGAACGACCGCGTACATGATTAACCCTTTTTTGTTAGATACTCTTTTAAATAATAAATAAAAAACTTGAAATATAACAAAGCGTTACACTTAACTTCTGCCCCTAATTTAACGACAGATTGATCACAATTGATAACAAAAGTCGCAGGCCCTAACTAAACTGACACGACCACCTGCACCTAACACCAACTATCAAATAGGTGCGCAATTCTATAGAAAGCAACGACCTAGCACAAGATCAAAACCATCCCTCAGTAGAGAAAAAAGCCCAAAAAAGCCAACTACTAAACGCATAACGAATTAAGAGCGCAGCCAGCGTATCAATATTTGCCGCAAATCATCATTTTTGATTGGCTTTGAAAGATAATCATCCATCCCTGATGCCAAACAACGCTCGCGATCACCCTGCATCACACTGGCTGTCATCGCAACAATAGGAACATGAGGATATTCGCCCTCTTTTTGCCGAGCCCGAATGACTTCTGTCGCTTCAAACCCATCCATAACAGGCATTTGACAGTCCATAAACACCAAGTCGTATTGGTTCGCCGCAAGCAACTCACACGCCTTTTCGCCGTTATGCGCCACTTCCACAGCATGGCCGGATTTTTCTAAACGACACATGATCACCTTTTGATTCACCACATTATCTTCGACAACCAAAATGCTTCGAGCGACGCTCACTTCTGGAGTATCATCACTGTCTTCAAAGAGAGCGTCGCTTGAAGCAACCTCATTCTCACTCGTTAAAATCGTTTCGTTCACCTCCAAGCTTGGCTCATCAATATGCAGTGCGCGTGCAAACACCTGTCGCATCGCTGCAAAGCGCAATGGCTTGTTTAGGATAAAAGGATCACGCACCAAATCTTTCGCCAGCACAAACGCCGGATCGGATACCGCCCCCATAAAGACAGTCGGTAACGCACTACCAATATCTTCAACCAACTGCGGCAAACCTGAGCCAGGCAAACTCACATCTATTAAAATCGCATCGTATACTTGATTCGAATGTAATTGACTCAGGCAAGCCTCTATCGAATGAATACACTTCGACTTAATACCTAAGCGATCCAAGTAATTAGCCGCCGCCGTTAAACTTTCATCCGAATCATCTAAAACCAACACCCGTTTACTTTGATCAGTTACCAAGGGAAACAAATTGCTTTCTGATTGTTTGGATAATTCAAAGCTAACAGAAAACCAAAAGGTACTGCCTTCCCCCCAAACACTGCGAACACCGATTTCACCCCCCATCAAAGCCACCAGTTGCCGGCACAGCGTCAAACCCAGCCCCGTACCACCGTAGTTTCGGGTTGTGGATTCATCTGCTTGCGAAAAGCTTTCAAAGATTTTTTCTTTGGCTTCGTCTTTAATGCCAATGCCTGTGTCCGTCAGTTCAAACAACAACTCCTGAGACTGCTCATCAACGGACAGCTGCTTCACTTCTAGTTTAATAGAACCACTATCGGTAAACTTAATCGCATTACCCAACAAATTAAAAATAACTTGCTTTAAACGAATAGGGTCTCCCACAATGGCATTGGTCACCGTTTTAACCGGATACCACACCAACTCCACCTGTTTTTTGAGGGCAGCCTCGCCTAACAAACTGAACACATCATCAATCGTCGATTCTAAGCTGAACGGAATATTCTCTAACGACAGTTTACCCTCTTCGATCTTGGACACATCCAGAATATCATTCATCAACGTCAGCATCACCTGACAAGAATTATCGGCTATTTCAAGGTAATACGCTTGATCAGAATTTAAATGCGTTTCTTTCATCAAAGACAACATACCCAACACACCGTTCATTGGGGTTCTCAACTCATGGCTCATTTGAGCTAAAAACTGAGATTTCGCTTTTGCGCTTTTAGAAGCAACACGCTCACTTTCTTCTGAGACTCGAATTGTGTCATTGGCATCCATTAACGCCTTAATTGAATTTTCTAGATCTTGATTAACCGTGGTCAAATCTTTGGTGCGTAACGCAACCTCTTCTTCTAATTTATCTTTGTGGTACTGCAATAGCTCATCGCGACGCTGAATACTTTCAAGCATGGCATTAAAGCCATCAATCAGATCACCCAATTCATCTTCGGATTTTTTTTCAAGCTTAATATTAAAGTCGTCATTATCATTCACCTTATTAAAACCATCCACAATATCGGCCAGAGGAGCCAGCACACGCGCCTGCACTCGATATACCGTAAAACAAGCACCGCCCCCCAACAAAAGACACACAAAAAATAGCATGACGGATAACCGAGAGTAGTGATGATCTAAATGATGCAAATCACCTTTCAAATAAAGGAATCCTAAAAGCTGTTTATTGTTTTCTGATCCCGCCGAACTGAGCACTTTAAGGTAATGTACATGATGCCCCAGGATAAAAAGATCACTGCGTTGTGAGTTAAGCGGTTTCGGCCACAGCAATTGATCAGCTACCACAATATGACTTTCAGTCACTTTCGTTTCGCCTTCAACTTGATGCGCAGACACCAAGCGCTTATCTGGATCAAACAACGCCATACTCACCAAAGGAGGCGATAACGTGATACCAGCAAGGTGCGCTTGTATTTCGACAGGCGTCGCATTCAACAATTCGTAATTAAGATAACCTGCATACAAATCAGCCGTCAGTTGAAAATGGCTTTTATAATCTTCGGATTGTTGGTAGGCACTGCTGTACAAAAAAACGAGGGCGATCGCTGTCATCGCGCCCATAAAGGTAACGCAAAAGATGACCATTAATTTCTTGGCCAAGCCTAACTGACGAAAAAACTTCATCTTTACCTATGTCTCGTCATCTGAATCTCGTTTTACAGTTTGTAACAGCTTGAAACACTATGTAAATTATAGTGAAAATATCGATTTTTTAGTCACATTCCGCAACATTTTGAAACATTTATTCAGCACTCTCTCTTCAACTTCAGCGCGTTTTATTAGCACTCTGCAATTGATCTCACTTTGGGTTTAAGCCGCAAGGCATAAGGCCACCGGGATACAAAAACGAGCTTTTTGAATACTTGAGTAAAGATCATTAGCAGCGTCGCGCAACTCGGATTATGCTTAAAAACATGACTCATGATTCTATGCACTCAAACAACAAAAAAGATGACCAATTGACAGCACTTGCTAAAGTCTCTCGACTAGTTGCGGACACGGGTGACTTATCTGCAATTGAACAATTCAAACCCACAGATGCCACCACTAACCCATCTCTGTTGCTAAAAGCCGCTCAAGACCCTCAATACAACCACCTGATCGATCAACTCATTCAAGATTGCCCCAAGCAAATAACGAGCCCTGAGCATCAAGCTACTTATCTCTGCGATCAACTGGCCATCATGATTGGCAAACACATTTTGGAAAAAATTGAAGGGCGCGTTTCAACCGAAGTTGATGCCATGCTCTCGTTCGACACCAACGCAACGGTTAATAAAGCACGGCAACTCATTCAAGGCTATAGACAAAACAACGCAGATACGGAGCGGGTGTTAATTAAAATTGCAGGCACCTGGGAGGGTTTAGAAGCCGCAAGAATCTTATCAGCAGAAGGGATTCACTGTAATGTCACATTGATTTTTAATTTATTGCAAGCAGCCAAAGCCGCAGAAGCCAATGTGTATTTGATCTCACCGTTTATCGGTCGCATTTTGGATTGGCATAAAAAGCATCGCGACTTTAACAGTGCAAACCCCATGGACGACCCTGGGGTACAATCCGTGCATCAGATTTATCACTATTTGAAACAACACGATAAAAAAACCTTGGTCATGGGCGCCAGCTTTCGCAACATCGGTGAGATTCAAGCACTAGCAGGATGTGATGCGCTGACCATATCACCAGCCTTATTAACTGAGCTGACCAACAGCAACGACCCCTTACCCACAATACTACCTAACCCAGAACACCCTACTCAAGCGCCCTTGGAGCTATCTGAAACCGCTTTTCGCTGGGCGCTCAACCAAGACCCGGCTGCCAGTTTTTTATTAAACCAAGGCATCCGCCAATTTCATAACGACTATTTGGCGTTAAAGAAATTAATATTGGAAAAATGCCTTAAATAACGATTTTTTAAAAAGGTAAAATCTAAAAACGCCATGGCCAGGCTCGATTCTCACGACTATAACGCACTTTATGAGCTGACACATCTCCTCCACTGAGCCGCACCTGCACCATCCCATGCTCAGCGGTATTCCAGACTTGAATACCGCGATTATAATACCGCCTTAATACCACATCATTAGGATGACCAAAGGCATTACCCCAACCAGCCGAAATGATTGCGTGATCTGGAGAAACGCGATTGATTAATCCCGTCGTTGATGAGGTTTTACTGCCATGATGAGGCACCAACAACACCTCCGACAGTAACTGCTGAGCAGCATACTCAGCCAATAATTCCGCCTCCATCGAAGCTTCAATATCCCCCGCCAATAGAATCGAACCCTGCTTTGAAGTCACTTTAACAACACAAGACAAATTGCGTTTTTCAGGCGAACTGTTTTGCAATGGATACAATACTTCAAAGAGCACTTGATCCCATTGCCAACGCATGCCCGCCTGACAAGGCTCAACGTCTTTCAAACGATCTCGAACGTCACCCAACTGCTCACCTGTTTTTTCGCCGGGTAATACCATTAACCCATTAACCGGAAAGTTCTTTACAACCCCCAGCAAACCACCGGCATGATCTTGATCCATATGACTCAACATCAGTTTATCGACCTGAGGCAAGCCCCGTGTTTTTAAAAACGGCACCACCACCTGCTCGCCCAAATCAAACCCTTGAAAAGCGTTGCCCACATCGTACACCAACATGTGATTTTTCGTTCGAATAACTGAGGCCAACCCCTGCCCAACGTCCAAGACATTGAATTCCACTTCGCCGGTTTGCAGTGCTGGCGCCCAACTTGATTCCCAACTTAGTTTAGGAGGAAACAGTGCCGGCAATATCAAAACCGACGCCAACCATCGACCTGGTAAGGGTCTTGGCATGCACAACACCACTAAGGCCAGCATCACAAAACCAAAACCTATGGGCGTTAAACCTATGCCCGGCCAGCCACTGAGATCTATAAAATAAGTTTGTACTTGCTGCCCCAAAGCCGCCACTTGAGACAACCCAACCCACCCCCATTCGGTTGCCCACACCAAAGCCGACAACACCCAACCGGCCGGCAACTGCATCACAACAAGCATCGCCCATAACATCAACCCGGGTACCAATACCCAGCCCACTAGCGGAATCGCAATCAAATTTACCAAAGGCGCTACCCAAGCCACTTGATCAAACCAGAGCAACGTCAAGGGCATCAAACCAACAAACAACGCCCATTGCATCCGTACCCACAACCGCCACCCAGTGGGTGAAGGTATTCGGCCCAGCACCCAAAAAATCCAGCCCACCGCAGTGAAGGACAGCCAAAAACCTTTATCCAAAATCGAGCGTGGGTCCCACAACACAATAAGCACAGCCGCCAAACCCAAGATTTGCCACATCGACCAATCTCGACGCCACACCTTGGCAATCACCACCAACACCACCATTAACAATGCGCGTTGCGTCGGAATCGCAAAGCCGGCCAGCCCGGCATAGACCACCGCAAAGCCGATCGAGATCAACCCAGCCCACAATTGCGCAGGCCAAAGCAATAACAGTCGCACACTGCGACGAACACAAAACAACCCCAAGCCATAGCCTAAGAGCGCCATAAGCCCAATGTGTAAACCTGAAATGGCCATCAGATGCTGAGTGCCGGTTTGGCTGAGGACTTGCCAATGAACATCTTGCATCTGTTGACGGTCACCTACCAATAGTGCAGGCAATAACGCTTGAGCCGCTAACCCTGCTTGGACCGGTAACTCGGCTTGGTCTGACAACCCTAGCTGACCTGACAATTCTAATGGACCGGAAAACTCTAATGGGTCTGACAAGGAAGTTTGACTGTTGATTGACGCCAAATCGGAGACCAAGCGATCGCGCAGTTCATGACGAGCACCGGATAAAGACCGCCCAGGGAATGATTCTTCGATCAACGTGGGAGCGGGATCATTGCGCACGATCGCCATCAGGTCTATGCCTTGGGTGTATAACCACAGCTCATAATCCCAGCCCCCTGGGTTTACAAAACCCCGAGGGGGTTTGAAACGCACATGAAACTGCCAGGTTTGTCCTGCTTTTAGCTCAATATCGTCAGACGGTTGATACCAATTGACCCGGACTTTATGGATGCCTTTAGGCTCTAAAGAGCTACGCCCCGACTGTACTTGGTTAACTGGCCATATTTGGTCAACAGGCCGTATTTGTTCAACAGACCGTATTTGTTCAACAGACAGTAAAAACTGCCATCGTCCCGGTGTTTTTTTAGGCAAACCTAGAACTCGACCTTGGAGCTGAAAGGTTGTTTTAGGGGCAATCAAAGGGTCGTTGGCATCAATAACGGGCTGCCATTGAGTTTTCATATACAGAATCAGAGCAACGCTGAGCCCCAACAAGATCACCCAAAATCCAGCTAGGCGTCTTGCGGGCATTGATTTATCATGGCTCGAATTTATCATCGCTTGGATTTAGCGTAATTAGCGTAAACAATCATTAGCACAACTACTTATTAGCACAACTACAGCACATAAGGGCTCCACGATCGCCATGGACATCGAGTATCACCCCCAAACCCTAGAAGCCGAAATACAAGCCTATTGGCAATCGAACAACAGCTTTAAAGCCGAAGCCATACCCGGTAAAGAGAAGTTTTACTGCTTAGCGATGTTTCCATACCCCAGCGGCAAGCTGCACATGGGACACGTGCGAAACTACACGCTGGCTGACGTGATCGCAAGATTTCAGCGGTTAAAAGGCAAACAGGTCTTGCAACCCATGGGTTGGGATGCTTTTGGTTTACCCGCTGAGAACGCCGCCCAACAACACAACACCGCCCCTGCCGCCTGGACCCAGCGCAATATCGATGACATGCGCAAACAGCTCAAACAATTGGGGTTTGCTTACGACTGGGACCGTGAAATCGCCACCTGCCATCCCGACTACTACCGTTGGGAGCAATGGTTTTTCATTCAACTCTATAACAAAGGCCTGGTCTATAAGAAAAAATCCGTGGTCAACTGGGATCCAATCGACCAAACCGTGTTGGCCAACGAACAAGTCATTGATGGCAAAGGTTGGCGTTCCGGTGCCCCTGTAGAACGCAAAGAAATTCCACAGTGGTTTTTAAAAATTACCGACTACGCGGATGACTTATTAGAAGACATCAAAGCCCTAGACGCCTGGCCCAACCAAGTGCGTTTGATGCAACAAAACTGGATTGGCAAATCCGTCGGCGTCAGTATTGATTTTCCACTGTTGTCAGCAACACCTTTGGATCTCTCGGCGCTGAATGTTTACACCACTCGCCCGGATACTTTGATGGGTGTGACCTACTTAGCCGTTGCCCCGCAACACCCTCTGTGCCTGCATCTCCGTCAAGAAAACCCAGAACTCGATACCTTTATTGAAGACTGCAACAAAATCAAAGTCGCCGAAGCGGACATGGCTGTCCTGGAGAAAAAAGGCTTAGCCCTAGGCATTGAAGTTAAACACCCTATCACCGGCGATGCCATTCCCGTTTGGACCGCGAACTTTGTGTTAATGGATTACGGTTCTGGTGCCGTGATGTCAGTACCAGCACACGACCAACGCGATTGGGAGTTTGCCACCGCTTACGACCTACCCATTCGCCCCGTGATTCAATCAACAGATACTGATGTGCCAGAGCACGACTACAGCGCTCAAGCGTTTGTCGAAAAAGGCCAACTGGTGCAGTCCGGTGAATTTGATGGTCTGACATCGGAACAGGCCTTTGATGCTATTGCCAATGCGCTTAAAACAAAAAACTTGGGCGATAAAACGGTGAATTATCGACTGCGCGACTGGGGCGTTTCGCGACAACGCTACTGGGGCACGCCGATTCCGATGATCGAGTGTAA
>CAZECE010000031.1:0-2942 GCA_964510525.1 uncultured Pseudomonadales bacterium
ATTGAATATCCTAAATGGGGGACTGTAGCGAATTATTTGGTGGCTTAGTACTAAACCGCATTTCTCAATAAAATAATGTTTTGGCCAATCGGTTGATATGTCTCTAAATTTTACAGCTTCCGTGGATGAAGCAAATTAAGTACAGTATATTGCCCCATTCTTTAGAGCGCTATCAATATAGTACAAGTGCATAGGCCCTGTTCGGCGATGAGTAGATCCGAAAAAATTAGAATTTTACATATTACCTTTAATATGGCGATCGGTGGCACAGAGCAAGTCATCAAACAGCTTGTTGAAAACACCAATAAAGAGCAGTTTGAAGTATCGGTTTGTTGTATTGACGGAGAGATGGGGGCGTTAGGTCAAGCGCTAGTGGAGCAAGGGATACCAATAATTAATTTTGAGCGTTCTCCAAAAGGTTTGGATTTTTCAGTTGTATCTCAATTAAGGGCATATGTAAAAGAACAAGAGATCAGTCTTGTTCATTGCCATCAATACACTCCTTATGTCTATGGTCTGCTCGCTGTCCTGGGTACAAGGGTGAAAGTGATATTTACAGAGCATGGGCGTTTTTACCCAGACAGATTCCATTGGAAAAGGCTTATACTTAACCCGCTGCTTTCTTTATTTACAGATAACATTACAGCCATTTCTAGTGCTACGGCACAAGCTATGTCTCGGTATGAAAATTTCCCCAAGCGCAAAATCCAAGTCATTTACAATGGTATTCGGCATAAGGTGGATAAAAATGTTGAGGGCTTTGGTAAGGAAATACGCAAAGAACTGCAAATTCCCGAGTGTGCGACCGTGTTTGGCACGATTTCTCGGTTGCAGCCTATAAAAAATCAAAAGATGATGGTGGCCGCTTTTGCGCAATCATTGAAGCAGAACGCTAACCTTTTTTTACTTATTGTTGGAGATGGCCCAGAACGAAAGGCGCTAGAGGCCCAGGTATCCCAACTTAACGTGGGCAAAAACGTAATTTTCACGGGTTTTAAAGTTGACCCTAAACCCTATTTTTCAGCCATTGATATTTTTTTGTTGTCATCTTTGAGTGAGGGTACGTCAATGACGCTGCTTGAAGCTATGGCCAATAGCAAGGCGGCAATCGTGACAAGGGTCGGCGGCAACCCTGAAATTGTGGAACACAATACAACGGGGTTTATCACTCAATCGGATGACGCCAACGAGTTCTCAAACGCGATTAGCACCCTGGCTAACGACCTGGACAAAGCTAAGCGGTTTGGCGAGGCCGGTAAAAGGCGTTTCAATGAACAATTTTCCATTGAAAAAATGATCCAGCAATACGAATCTAGCTATCGAAAACTTACGCAGTCCTAAAGTCTGTTGCGTATCAGGCGTGATGGGTTGCCGGCTAAAATGTCTCCTGGATTCCCTGGTTTGACGACCACGCTGCCAGCCGCGACGATGCATTGGTTTCCCAAAGACGTCATAACTAAGGCTTGGTTTCCGAGCCAGCAATCTTCTCCGATTGAAATCTTTTCATAAACGCCACCCTGGTCTTGTATTGGAACAGAGGGGTCGTCAAAGTTGTGTTGACTGGCGCCACTTAAGATATGAACACCGCTGCCGAGTAGGGTATTTCGTCCAATAGTGCATTTACCAATGTTGCACTGAGGACCAATGTAAACCCCTTGCTCAATAGTGACATCACGATGTGAAAAAATGGTTAGGAAGCCAACCGAGATCTCATCTGAAGTGTTGGGGCAAGCTAAGCGGTAAAAGGCAGCGCGAAAATAAATGCCCAGTCGACCTGGAATTAAGCTCAGAGCTTGTGAAAAAGCTTTAAAGGCATGGTCTTTACCTAAAACAAGGCCAGAACAGTGACAAATAAAAAATAGCGGTGATATGAGCACTAAACAGCTGAGTTTAACGACTTTCTTCAAGTGCTGTTGTATCTTCATATGATTAACGGGTTTGGTTGTTAGCTGGTTCTGGGGCTGCGGGCGCTTTGCAGTCGCCTAAGTACATAATAAACGGAACCCACTCTTCCAATAAAATACAGCGAGACAATGGCCCACCCCATCAACATATTCAGATTCCATTCTCCAGTTTTAACTCCGTACACGAGCATAGAGCTAAAAACAATAAAACCAACGCTGAGAGAGGCGTATAGAAGGTCTCCAGTTCCTAAAGTTATCAGGACTCCGAGAAAAAAAACAACCCCAAGTGCAAACCCTAAAACGGCATTTTTGGAAGCGCAGAAACTGTTGAAGGACTTCACATCCTGAAAACCATGCCATGCTTCTCTTCGTATAAATTGCGTTAACGTGTTTGGAAAGCCGCGGTGATAGGCAATGAGCGATTTGTCTTCTTGTACTTTAATCGATAGTTTTTGAGCTCTAACGCAGATATCCACATCTTCCGCTGTGACCAACTCAGGATCAAAGCCGTTTAAGCGTTTGAACACGTCTGACGACATCAGCATATGCCCTGAATTAATATACCCAGAAAACTGAGATTTCAGTTTTGAAAACCAATATTTTGAAAAATAGTCATCTGATGAAGGAAGGTATTTGCTTCCTGTAATCATGGGTTCATCAATGATTGTTGCAGCCTTCTCGTTAATTAAAGAAAACCAACTTGTAGGTAAGCTGATATCGGCATCAATAAAAATGAGTAGATTGCCTTTTGCTTGAGTGGCTCCAACATTTCGAATTTGGGAGATATTGCCGTCAACGGACTCGAGCACCTTAACAGGTTCTCCAAAAGCCTTACATATTCCAACCGTTCGATCAGTTGAGCCATTGTCGACAACTAAAATTTCAGCCGCAAAGTTTAATTGCTCAATCCCATTTATTAAGGAAGAGAGTGTTTCACCGATTTCTTTATCTTCATTATAAGCGGGAATAACAAAAGACAGCGTGATCTCATGCATGACGGTATAGCTTCTATTACTCTGTGACGGAGGTAAACTACCC
>CAZECE010000032.1:0-3561 GCA_964510525.1 uncultured Pseudomonadales bacterium
ATTTGATATAACTTTTTAAGGATAAACATAATTGATCTAATTAAAATAGATTTCTTGTGGTTTAAATGGCTGAATTTGTAACGTTGCATTTCAGAAGGTTTTTTATTTTCTACAGCCGAGGATTCAACTAACTCATGATTATCTTAGGCTCGTCTATAGGCTGCTCGGCCTCAATCCCCTGAAAACTTGAACGATTTACCTGTGAATCTAATTTTGAGATTTCAAATGCCTTTTTAAATGGAGCGTTGAAAATGGGTTCTATGGTTTCTATCTCGCGCTTAGTATCAAGCCAAAGATCAATTTGATCATGCGCTAAAATCACGGGAAAACGATCATGTACCGCTTGAAAAGATTCAGGACTTGTTCTGGTTACGATGGCACAGGATTCCAAATAAGAAGTATCATGTTCCCAAACATCATAAATACAGGCCAACGCCAGAACCCCGCGTTTTGGCTTGATTAAATACGGTTGCTTTTTCTGCTGTTCGGTCTTCCATTCAATGAAGCTGGTCGCGGGAATAATACCTCTGTGGTGCCGGTATGGGCCTTTAAAGGCTCGACTGGTATTCAGATTCTCAGAGCGCGCATTAAACATCGAGTATTTTGTATTGATCTCTTTGGACCAACTGGGCGTTAACCACCAGCGCATTTCATGCAGTTGCCGACGGCCCTCCTCTTCGATCACCACGGGTACCGGGCTGGTCGGTGCGATGTTATACCTGGGCGAGATTTTAATGGGATCAACACCTAGGGTTTCTAACTGTTTTTCAACAGACTCTGGATCCCCAATATTAAATCGTCCGCACATGTCAGCGCCTCAAGAGATTCAGCAACCAACTGCCGACCAAGCTGACAATCAGCATCGAGGTGATTGGAATAAACACCTTAGAATGTTCTTTTTGGATATTGATATCGCCAGGCAATTTACCAAACCAAGAAAATGCCCCGGGTAGCTGATGCAACAACGCGCCAGCGATCAATAACCCAAGCCCCGCCAACATCAGTACTTTTGCTATTGTCATCGTTATCTCCCGTTATTGTCATTGTTATCGACTGACTTGCCTCACAACGCCACTCACCACACCAAAAAAAGCGAAGTCCATTCCCTCTTTAATCACAATCGCCTCGTATTTGGAATTTCTTGGCAATAGTTTAAGGCGCGGTTTTAAGGCCAAAATTTTAACGGTGAACTCACCATTGACGCTCGCGATAACAGTATCGCCATGGCACGGCTTAATCGACCGATCGACAATCAAAATATCGCCATCCAATATCCCGGCCTCTTCCATCGAGTCTCCTGAAACTCTGACAAAATAAGTCGCCGCCGGCTTCGCGACCAACCACTCGGTCAAATTCAGCTTGTCGCAATGGATACCCACTTGCTCTTCATGGAGGTAAGTGGACCCCATTAAATCCTCTACCGTATTCATATAACCACACCCAACAAAACTGTTTTTTTGTACAGCCTTATAAGTTATACTGATTAACGATTTTTTGCAACTGTAAAGGGTGTGATATGGACATTGAAAAGACCTTAACCAAATCAGAAATGATCACGGTTTTAAAGCAACTGACCGCAGCGCTCGAGTCAGATCAAGCACTACTAATCGACAACCAGACAATAACCTTAGCCAATGGCGCGACCTTTGATTTGGAGTTGGAACATGAAGAGGGTCAGTATGAATTGGAGCTGGAATTTAAGTGGCCTGCCAAAGAACCATCAACGTCAGACAGCCCCGATCAAGCTCCCCACCCTGCGGGTTACTACGAGGTTTTTTTAGGGCAGAATGACAAATGGTACTTTCATTTAAAGTCAGCCAATCATCAAATTATCCTGGTCAGCCAAGGTTACAGCAGCAAAGCCGCTGCTCAAAAAGGCATAGAATCCGTTAAAGCCAACGCTGAAGAGTCTGCATTTGAAATGCGCACGTCTAAAGCCAAACAACCCTACTTTGTTTTAAAAGCGCATAATGGTGAGATTATTGGCACAAGCCAAATGTATAAACGCAAAGTAGGTGCCCAAAAAGGCATGCGATCCGTGATCACACACGCCGATGGCGTAGTTCGATCATAAGATTATTATCTTAATTAGCTGCGGCTTCGAACGCACTCATAGCTAACCCTTAATATGATATGATGCACTCATTTTTGACGGATGAGTGTTTCTCAAGATGCCCAAAGCCGCACTTCAAAAACCCACGTTCCAAGTTGTTTTTTCTGCCTCAAAAGCCTTTTGTCGATGGATAAAGCAGGACTTTCCTCGCCTACGACCATTTGAAAACACCAAGCTGGGCGTTCAAAGCATCACATCCAACAAACAGCAAGTATCTTGGCAGCTACATGTCATAGCAAAGCCAAGCAGTCCCCACTTAAAAACCGTCATTGCGGTTGAAGCCCACAGTCGCTTCACCATACTGATGCCCTACGCCTACCCTCCTTCGATCAAAGAGTTTGAGGCTGAGTTTTCCAGACGGTGGGTCGCGGGATTAACGGAACTGCTGATTCTTAATGGCTTTTTAAAAGAACATGATGTGAATCGCGTCTACGGCCTGTTTCTTTATGCCTTCAATAACACCAGTTGGCACAAAAATGTCGATCTCAGCGTTAATGGCCATGTAGCGGATGCAGAACAATGGGTGCGATCTTTTTTAATCGAAAAAGGGGAAACGTCATTGAACAAGCATGACGCCCAATCTTTGGCGGCTCATATTAACTGTCAGTATAAAAAAGTCAGAAGCGCTGACGGTCATAAAGACCGCTTTGTGCCCACGGCTCGATTCATTGAAGACAGCTTGTCACGCATTGAGGTCGTTTTTGAAGACAATGACCCTCATGAGCCTTCGGCGGTGAGTGATTCGGAACATGAGGCCTCTAATGTGATTTCAATGGCCGATTATCTCAAAACAAACCCATCTTCCTCTCCAGCAAGTCGCTGATGGGTTAGCACTCACCCTGTCATCAACATGTTTAATGCCAAAGCAGAAAAAAACTTACCGCAACCGTCTCCCGAGTAACTTACCATAACCCCACCAACGGCTGGTCTGTGTTACGTGTTGAGCCCTTTGGTCAACCCGGCCAAGAAACCGTAACCATCCATAAATCGCAAGGCTGTGAGTTTGGTGCCATGATCATTCCAGTGTTAAACCAGCATTTTAAAATGCTCTATCGAAATCTGCTTTATACTGGGCTTACCAGAGCCAAAAAGTTTGCTATTTTTGTTGGCACCCGCCGGGCTCTGTCTATGGGGATCTGAAACATCGACACCAGCCAACGACAAACGGCTTTAACCGAGTTGCTAAGACCTTAAAAAATTCGGTGAAATGCATCTAATCACACTTAACAACCATCGACTTCAGTAGATGATTGTTAAGTAATGTCATCTGTGGCGTCGACTTCAAACACATCACCTGAAAAGCCCTTTAAGACATCCTGAAGTACTTCACTCGAACCGGCCAAGTAAGTGGACTTCAAATCGATTTCGCTGGCTAAAAACCATTGGTTATCGTCAGGCCAGACCATATTGGCTGACTGAAAAAAAGGACCTTTGCAAAAGGATTCCGA
>CAZECE010000033.1:0-10595 GCA_964510525.1 uncultured Pseudomonadales bacterium
GTCGTCATTGCCGCCAATAATCACCAGTTGGGCATCGATGGATTCTTTGGCAATCGCAAAAGCCTGCAACATCAAATCAATGCCTTGGTAGCGTTCTAGGTTGCCGATATACATAAAGGTAAAGGTGTTGGGCTTGGTTTGGTGAGCAATGTTTAACACGTTGGTCTTGTCTTCAGAACTTGAAGCTAAAGAAACCAACGAGACGTCTTTTAACACCCATACATCATTTGGGCGATACCGTCTGACGATGTCGGCCAACGCATCGCAAACAGGCACCACCAGGGTGGCAAACCGCATGGGCAGCGATTCAAAAAACAAAAAGATGGGAGCGAGCTTTTTAAGTTTTGGGGCTTTGTCGACGATTTGCGTCGTCATGCACGAATCCATGTCGTATACGTATTTCACGCCGAATATGGGGCAAATCAGCATGGCCATAAACACACTTTCCTCCACCGCATGCACTACGTCGTAGCGATTTTTCAGCATCAGCACGATAAAACGAATGAAGAAAAAAACATCGAGAATGATTTTTTTCAACGATAACCCGGGTGTAATATTTTTAATGCCAAACCAGTGTTGCAAACGATAATGGGTAACGCCTTCATGTGGGCGATCGTCACCTTCACCAAAGGTCAATAAGTCCACCCGATGACCCATTTTGGTTAAAGACTGCAACAAAAAATCGACCGCAATGGGGGTGCCGCGTTCTTGATAAAAGGGTTGGGGAGCGAGTAATAACACGTTCATGTTGAGATCCTAGTGAGAGTTTTTATTTTTTATTCGGTTTTAATAGTCGTAATAATATTTGATCCAGTGCGACATTGAGCGGTGGTCGATGATGTCTAAATGGCGTGAATTTTCCTGCTTTCAATTGAGCTAATATCTGTTGAACTTGATTTTCAGGCTGGCTTTCCGTGCTTTCAATTAGTACGCCGTTGGTGCCCGAGCGGTGGACTTGATTCGGAATCGGTAAAGGGTCTGATCCCGGTAATATGGGCACATTCAATTGATCAGCCAAAGTGAACTCAGGTACTGACGACCACAGCTTTGGGCGTCCTCCATTATCACCCAATAAAATGTCATGACGGTGTTGTTGTATTGCGGCTTGGACCTGCTGACCACGACGCCCTAACCATTTTCCCAGCCCCCAGGGCAATACCAGCAGATACTCTTTTGCGTATTGTTCTACGTAATGATTGAGCGGTTGATCAGGGGGAATGTCCGTTTGGCAGCCCAGCAATAAAATCTCGATCCCTTCTTGGGTATTGAGTTGTCGAGAACAAACCATTATCAGCGATTGTTGATCTTGGCTTAGGGTAAGGCTCTGTTTTTCTGCGGTGAGGGTCCAGCCTGGAAGCTTGATTTGTTGATTGCTCAGTTTTTCAAACCAATTCTCGCCAGGCACATCGGTCAGAAAAATAACGGCTTGGGTATTATCGCGATTGGTATTTGTGCCTGGGCCGGCAGTTAGGAGGTTTTTGATGCTCGATTGTACATACTGTTCCAGATCAAAACAGGGATAGTAGTGGGATTGAGTATCAACCGCATACACAGTCATGAGCTTTCCGATGTGATTAAAATAAGGCGCGTATTCTATCGCAATATTAGAAATAGGCTAAAAATTATTATTTCGTGGGGTATAATCCCGATCTCTTTATAGTATTGAAAATAGCCTTCAAATAAGTCTTTAATGTGCATGGCGTTTAACTTGTATAGGGTCGTGCTCAAAATTGATAGCCCGCATTAAGCAGTTGGGAGCATCTACATGACCACTCGTACCTTCACCCCTGAAGATCAAATGGCGTTTGCCAAATTATCCGGCGATTTTAACCCGTTGCATATCGATGCCTTGGCTGCGCGCCGGTTGATGTTTGGATCAACCGTTGTGCATGGTGTGCATGCTTTATTATGGGCGCTGGATTGTTGTTTTTCGGATTCTTGTTTGTTGAGCCCTGTCGCAGAAGGTCGTGAGGCGTTTTTTGAACTTCAGTCCGTCAAAGCATTTTTTGCCAAGCCGATCAAAGTGGGGGACGAAGTCCATCTATCCCAAAAGGATAAAGGCGATGGTCGGTTCAGCATCAATTTGAGCATTAATGGGGTGACGATGACCAAAATTGATGTGGCGTTGCGGCTGAATGAAGCGTTGCGACAAGATGAACAGTTGCGACAGGATGAGCCGCGTCGTTTTGATTACGTGAAAACGGATGTACCCCCAAAAATAGAGCCGCTCAATTTATCAGAGGAAGACATCGAACAGGATTCGGGCTCTCTGGACCTGTTTTTGAATGAGGCCTTGGCAACACAATTGCTGCCAAACGTGGTCAAATACCTGTCTCCAGTCCAGGTTGCCGTGATACTCAGTTCCACTCGTTTGGTTGGCGTTATGTGCCCGGGATTGCGGTCTCTGTATTCCGAAATCGAACTCAAAGCAACCGAGCCCAACGAAAAGACGAGCCTGAATTATGAAGTGTCTAAGTTGGATAAACGCTTTGGATTGGCGCACCTCAAGCTGGAAGCGCCAGATATGGTGGGTACGATAAAGGCGTTTCATCGTCCAGAAGCGTTAGAGCAGCCGGGTTATCTTAGCATTAAAGAGCAGGTAGATAATCAGGAGTTTGCCGATCAGCGCGCGTTAATTATTGGGGGATCGCGTGGTTTGGGCGAGGTGGCCGCAAAAATACTCTGTGCCGGCGGCGCGGATGTGAAGGTGACCTACCACCAAGGCAAGGACGATGCACTGCAAATCGTTAAAGACATTGCGTCCAATGGCGGCATTGTCGATAGCTTGCAGTTTGATGTGTTAAATCCTGAGCTCGATGAGGATTTGATGGCAGATTGGCAGCCTACGCATTTGTATTATTTTGCGACTCCGTTCATTTTCTCGGGCGTCAATGGCGTATTCTCACGCGACCTTTTTGAAAAGTTTTGCAACTATTACGTGCTGGGTTTTATCAATAGCGTGAATGCGCTCAAGAGCACTGGGCTAAAGCGTATTTTTTACCCGTCTACGGTGGCCATTGATGAGTTGCCGAGCAGTATGGGAGAGTACGTTGTCTCTAAGGCGGCCAGCGAAATGCTGTGTGAGTTTATTGAAAAAAACCACAAAGGGACCATAATCCACAAACCTCGATTTCCCAGAGTGGCGACAGATCAAACGACCAGCATGATGCCGGTTGACAATCAAGACCCGGTGCCGCTAATGATCGACCACTTGCGCACATTTCGAGAGCTAAGCAAGAGCTAAAAGTGGACTAACGCTATGGATCAGTATGCCGTCATTGGTTATCCCATCAAACACAGTTTGTCTCCGCTTATTCATACCCTGTTTGCAGAGCAGCTGGGTGAGACGATCACGTACACGGCGATTGAATCACCGGTCGATGGTTTTCAAGACACTTTAAGTCGCTTTCGTAAGCAAGGAGGTTGTGGTGTCAATGTGACAGTGCCTTTCAAGTTAGAGGCGTTTCAGTTGGCGGATCAAATCAGCGAATTGGCGGAGCGGGCCAAAGCCGTGAATACCCTGTGTTGGCAAGATGATCAGCTGGTGGGGTATAACACCGATGGCATTGGGTTGTTGGCGGATTTAACTCAGCATCAAGGGCTGAATCTCCAGGGTAAACGCATTTTGGTGTTAGGCGCGGGTGGGGCGGTACGAGGAATTTTAGCGCCCTTGTTGGCCGAGGCTCCTTTTGAGGTGGCCATTGCGAATCGCACGCAACGGAAGGCCGAGGCCTTGGTTGAAGAGTTTTTTGAGCTCGGGCCGGTACGCTACCAGTTGCCTTCCAGTCGGACTGTACCCTTTGATGTCATCATCAATGGCACCTCCAGCAGTCTGACTGATGACCGCCCATTTTGCGATCCATCGTGGTTCAATGCCGATACCTTTGTGTATGACATGATGTATGGCGCGAAATTACCCTCCTTTTTAGCCTGGGTTAAAGCGCAAGGCGTGCTCAACGTAGCCGATGGCTTGGGCATGTTAGTGGAGCAGGCTGCCAGTGCCTATGAAATATGGCGAGGCAAAAGGCCTGAAACGGCGTCTGTGTTGGCACATGTCAGGGCGTCTTTGGTTTAGAGTTTGGTAACTTAACGGCGTTCTCGGCTATGCCATTTTATTTCAAAGTTGGGCATGGTTTTTCGTTGTTAGTGCCCCAAGAATCCAGCCACTCCATTACTTCTTCATTGCTGAATTCGCGCCCTTTCTCCATAGCGGACAAGGTTGCCGTGTCTTCGTCTTTTTCTTGCTCAAAATGGCTTCTTTGGGAAACTTGTTCTCTTAATATGGCATTGGCGAGCGCTTCAGGAGAGCAGTTGTGGTGTAAAGCGAACGCTTTAAGCTGGTTTTCAATTTGGGTATCGATTTCTATGCGCATCATTTTTAATGATACACGATGAGATGATAAAAACATCAAAAAACTATTTGCCTGCTTGTGAAGAGTTTGAGGAAAGTGGGCTTGATGTACAAAAGCCTTGTTTTATAAAACAAAAATGACAAAATAGCCTTGTTTTAATGAATATATCAAGGTGATTGATGTCTGATCCAGTGTTTTTTTCACGATCCGAGAACAGTTTTCTCTGGGAGTGGTTTGCAGCTCCTAAGCGTAGGCCGTTGTTTTTAAAAGGGATGCACCAAGTGGGTAAAACCTCTTGGATTCGACATTTGGCCTCTCTGTGCGAAAAGCCATTGGCCGTGATTGATTTTGCACAGAATTTGGACTGGCGAGAACGGTTTGAATCAGCTGATTTAGAGAGCATATGTGCAGAAATACAAGGCATTTTTCCACCTGGTGTGATGATGGAATCCGGCATTTTGTTGCTGAATAACATCCAATATTGTCCTGAAGCCCTGTCCGTTCAGGCGCGCTTGTTCAGTCGAAAGCCGGACTGCGCGATTATTTCATCGGGCTTTTTGCCGCCTAAAGTTAAAAAAGACAGGGCTTTTTTAACGTTGTTGCGCTATTTCCAGGGTTATGAGTTGGGGCCATTGAGTTTTTCCGATTTCTTGGCGGCCACAGGTCAGCTGGTGTTAGCCGAATGGATTCAGCAGTGGCAGTGGGGGGATGGCGTGCCCATCGGTACGCATCTGGCGCTCGTTGAGCAGCTAAAGCGATTCACCCTGGTAGGCGGCCATCCGCTGATGGTGGCTAAATACATCGCTGAGGGGTTGTCGCCTAACTTAATGGTAGGGCATCAAGAGCTGTTGTCATCGGCACTCGATAACGCCATGCACGACCAGCGACGCACGCAGCTGTATTTGGCAAAACAGGTGCTAGCGCAAGTTCAGCAAGACATTGGCCAAAAGTGCCAGTATCGGCGCATCAGTCGAGACCATGCGGTAAAAACCGTTCAAAATGCCATTGGTCAATTGGTTGCCAGTGGCTTATTAACGCGTGTCATCCACAGTTCATCCGATAACACTAAAATGCTGCCGGTATTAAAAAATGAAAAATACTTTAAGCTGTTCATGAGCGATGTGGGCATGCTCAGCGCTCAAATGGGGATCAGCTATCGCGATTTAGAACGAGATAATGTCTGGTTGTCGGAAACGCACCCGCAACTGGGGTTGCAGTTCGTAGCGCAACACGTTTTTCAGCGTCAGTGCTCGGGGGCCAATTCAGGTGCTGGCTATTACTGGCAGCGGGAATCTCGAAATGCCAGCTCCACAGTGGATTTTTTGTTACCGGTTGGCGAATCTGTAGTGCCAGTGATGCTGAAATCGGGCAAATCAGGCACGCTCAGAGGTATGCATCAGTGGCTAGAAGATAAAGGTGGCGCTATTGGGGTGCGGATTAATGACGATCGTCCGAGCCTGGTTGAAGATGTGAAGAAATTAAGCACGGGTAAAACCCTACGCTACCAACTGGCGACGGTGCCTTGGTATTTGGTTGAAGCGTTACCGCGGTTGCTTTCCACTCAACCGTCAATGGCTGGGCAAGCCAATGGGGTGGTGGAGAGCGTGGTTTAGGATCGCTCGGTAGTGATTGGGGTGCTTTGGGTGCCCAGAGTGCTTTTCATTTTCGTGGACGGATGTAGCCCAAAACTGCAAACGAGACAGCCAAAAACGGGTGGCAGACCACACCTGAATCATGGGCCAAGCGTGTTGCTCTTCAGGCGTGAGTGGGCGGATGTTTTGGTAAGCTTTCAACAAAGCCTGAGTCTTCTCTGGGTCCGCTTGTTGATCTTGGTTGAAACACCAGGCTTGCATGGCGATGCTGAGATCGAGCAAAGCAGCATCAGTACAAGCATTATCAAAATCAATCAGGCCGGATAGTGTTTCGCCTTTAAATAAGACATTGTCGGGAAAACAGTCACCGTGAATCACGGCCTGGGGCAAACTTGATAGTTCGTCAGTCGCGGGGTTTAGCCTGTCTAACACACTCAGCAGCAGGTCGTGCTCTTCGGGTTGGAGTTGGCCCGTTTGCAATTGGGTTTGCGCAGTGGCGGTGACCCACTGTAATCCACGCAGATTGGGGTGCTGCTCAGGAAAATCGCGGCACGCTTGGTGAAATTTTGCCAAGGTTGTCCCAACAGCCGCGCAATGCCTTGGCGTGATCCGTTCCGGATGGCTGCCCGGCAGTTTTTCAAACAACGCAGCTGGCTTGCCTTGAATCGATAACACAGTGTTTGCATCCTGTTGAGCCAGCTTGCCGGCGGCCAAGAGAGGGGCAGGTAAGTGGGCGACGGGTAAGTAAGCGTCTCGCAGCCATTGATGCAGTTTTAACACAAAGGCCACATCGCTGGTCGATCGTTGCTCATAAATGGTGAGTACCCAAAATTGGGTTGTGACAAACGAATCTGAACGGCCCTGTAATCAAGTTACTAAAAAATAGGTGCTGTATTCAATGCCAGCACTGACGGGCGTGAGCTTGATGCCCTCGCCGATACCATAAGATCGGATCAACGAGTTTAGGTCTGTTAACTCAATCGTGGTATAGGTCGCCATAACGCATAAGACCCTGTATTGTGCTCTCTGGTTTTAATCCGTAAAAATGTATTCGTAATATACAGTATCCGTAATGTATAAAGGTTAGTAGAAAAGCATGAGTGCCGACAATTCAGATCAACCGACAGCAAATTCGACAGCCAAATCGTCCGCTAAATCGCCCACCACTAAATTAAAACCGCCTTTTGTATTAGTGGATGGCTCCTCTTATTTATTTCGTGCGTATCACGCGCTACCGCCGTTAACCAACTCGGCCGGGCACCCAACCGGCGCTATTAAGGGTGTGGTGGGCATGCTGAAAAAATTGCTCGAAGAATACCAGCCAGAACATATTGCTGTGGTGTTTGATGCCAAAGGGAAAACCTTTCGGCACGAACAATACCCTGATTATAAAGCCAATCGCCCACCGATGGCCGAAGAGCTGGCCTGTCAGATTGCACCCTTGCACGAAATTATTCGCGCCATGGGATTGCCGTTGATTGTGGAAACTGGGGTGGAAGCCGATGATGTGATTGGCACTTTGGCCAAACAAGCCGTCGCCCATCAGCATCAAGTGCTGATCTCAACCGGCGATAAAGACATGATTCAGCTGGTCAGTCCTGACGTGCATTTGGTCAATACGATGAAGAATGAACGCACGGACCCTGAGCAAGTGGCTGAGAAATACGGTTTCCCTGCCGAACATTTTATCGACTATCTGGCGATGATGGGCGATAAGGTCGACAACATCCCAGGGTTGCCCAATGTCGGCGATAAAACAGCCCGGGCATTATTAACCGAGCTGGGCAATATTGAGCACATTTATCAAAATCTGGATGCGATTGCGGCGTTAAAAATTCGCGGCGCTAAAAGTTTAAAGCAGAAATTCATCGAGTTTGAAGAACAGCTGCGCTTGTCTTATGACTTGGCGACCATTCAGTGTGATCTGACCTTGGCTGAAACACTTGATGAGCTGGTCAGAAAACCCGAAGATGCGGATAAATTGATTGAGTTTTTTGAAACCTTTGAGTTTAAGGCGTGGAAAGAGGCCTTGGCATCAGGGCAAGGGCTTGTAGGTCAGAGATTGGTAGGGCAAGGAGCGCCCTCAAAAGCAACAGCCGAATCCACTCACGCTCGCCCAGAGTACGATTGTGTTTTAGAGCAAGCGGATTGGGATCTTTGGTGGGCGCGCCTTCAAACAGCAACGTTAGTGGCATTGGACACGGAAACTACCAGTTTGAATTACCGTTCAGCGAAAGTTGTCGGCTTGTGTTTTGCCATCAAAGAAAACAACAAGATTGATGCTTGTTATGTGCCTCTGGCACATGATTACGAGGAGGCACCGAATCAACTCGATAAGCAACGCATATTGCAACAGCTCAAACCCTGGTTGGAGAATCCTGATGTAATAAAAGTGGGTCAAAACCTGAAATACGACATGCACGTATTGGCCAACGAAGGCATTAAACTACAAGGTACACACCATGACACCATGTTAGCTTCCTATGTATGGAATGCTACCGGCTCTCGCCACGATATGGACACCTTAGCGAATAAATACCTCGACCGCTCCACGATAAAATTTGAAGAGATCGCGGGAAAAGGGGTTAAGCAAAAAACCTTTAATCAAATTGAATTGGATCAGGCCGCCCCCTATGCTGCGGAAGATGCCGAGATTACGTATGGGTTGCACGAAGCGCTTTTTGAAAAGCTGTGCACAGAACCCAGTTTGAAAAAAGTCTACGAAGAACTCGAAGTGCCGTTGATGCCGATATTAAATCGCATTGAACGCACCGGAACCCTGATTGATACGGAAGCATTAGCAGCGCAAACCGCCGAATTAACGCAACAAATCACTGAGCTGCAAACTGAGATCAATGAGCTTGCCGGTGAAGCCTTTAATGTGGATTCACCAAAGCAGTTGGGTGAGATCTTGTATCAAAAATTAAAACTGCCGGTATTGAAAAAAACTCCCAAAGGAGCGCCTTCAACGGCCGAACCTGTTTTACAAGAGTTGGCCCTGGATTATCCCTTGCCGGAGTTGGTATTAGCCTATCGCAGTTGCAGCAAGTTGCGTTCAACCTACACAGAAAAGTTGCCACAACTGGTGCATCCGGAAACGGGGCGCATTCATACCTCTTACCATCAAGCGGTGACGGCCACTGGACGTTTGTCATCCTCTGATCCGAATTTGCAGAACATCCCGATTCGTACCGAGCAGGGCCGAAAAATACGCCAAGCGTTTATCGCCCCTGAAGGCTGTAAGTTAGTGGCATGTGATTATTCGCAAGTAGAACTTAGGATCATGGCGCACTTGTCGCAAGATGAGGGGTTGATCACGGCATTTAAAACCGGGCAAGACATCCATCGAGCGACGGCGGCTGAGGTCTTGGAAAAAAACATTGATGAGGTCACTCAAGAAGAAAGGCGAGAAGCGAAAGCGGTTAATTTTGGTCTGATCTATGGAATGTCGGCGTTTGGCTTAGCGAAGCAATTGGGCATCGATCGTAATCAAGCTCAAGCCTACATCGATCGCTACTTTGCCCGCTACCCGGGTGTGTTGGATTTCATGGACAACATAAAAGCCTCGGCGCGTGAAAAAGGCTATGTTGAGACCTTGCTAGGCCGGCGCTTGTATCTGCCCGAGATCACGGCAAGCAATAAAATGCGCCAACAAGCGGCAGAGCGCACCGCGATTAACGCGCCCATGCAAGGCACCGCCGCGGACATCATTAAAAAAGCGATGATTGATATCCAGGCTTGGCTGGATCAAGAACAATTGCAAACAAGCATGATCATGCAGGTGCATGATGAATTGGTATTAGAAGTGCCTGATAAAGAACTCAATCAGATCGTAGAGACCGTGCCTCGTTTAATGGAGCAGGCGGTTGCACTTACGGTGCCCTTGTTGGTTGAACCGGGGGTGGGGAATAACTGGGATGAGGCGCATTAGCTTTGGGCAAAGCAATCAGGATAAGCTTGGTGGTTGATTGTAAAATAGTCGCTGGTATAGTGGCGCACTGAGTTAGAAAGAGTGACAAGTGTAAATACAGGAAGCGAATTGAACGTGAACGTATCTATAGTTCCTTGGCGACAACGTTTTAAGGTGCAGGAAGCACTGGTGATGTTTCTGGTCGTTTTGGTGGCTCGCAGTGGTTTGTCTATGGAATACAATGCGTTGTTGGGCACATCAATGGAGTACACCAATAACATTGGTCTGACGGGGCAAAGTGATGATGAGATCATCAGTACAATCAACGCGGAGCTTTTAGGGAACCATCTTGGCCGGTATGCGCGTGTTGATTTGAACATGTTGGCCAGTGAATTGAATTATCAAGAAAATTCAGTGGCGGATCAGTCCCGTATTCAGGGCTATGGTTTCATTGAATTTTTCTCCGCAAGCCAGGCGTTGTCTTGGTTCATCAGTGATGTTGAGCAGAACTTTGTAGTCGACCCCGTGTTAGCTGATTTACCTGAAAACCGAGTTCAAAGACGCATTGTGTCTACCGGCCCAAAAGTTCGAATAGACCTCAAACTAAAGAATCAGCTCGAACTGACGGCGACGGAAACCCAAACCTTTACCGATCAGGATAATTCGAATGATGCGCGTAGGCGTGGCTCTAAAATGAGTTTCATCCGACAGAACAGTGAGTCGCTGAGAACCGAATTGCGC
>CAZECE010000034.1:0-14809 GCA_964510525.1 uncultured Pseudomonadales bacterium
AGAAACCCAGACCAAAGCAAGCTTAGCAAAAGAAAAAACCCGACCAGTATTTTGTATTATCAAAAAATGGGCTATCTGCCAGAGGCTTTGCTTAATTATTTGGGGCGCATGGGTTGGTCAATGCCCGATGATTCTGAGAAATTCACTCTAAATCAGATGATCGAAAATTTTGATATCACACGTGTTTCATTAGGTGGGCCGATCTTTGATATTGAAAAACTGAATTGGCTTAATGGCAGCTGGATACGCGAAGATTTAAATTTACCTCAGTTTATTAAGCGAATTAAAGATTGGTCTTTTAATGATGCGTACCTCGCGCTTGTCGCTAAAGAAATGAAAGACCGCATCGAGCTGCTATCGGATATGGGCGATAAGGCTGCGTTTTTCTTTAATGGATTACCCTTGCTGCCGGATGATTTTACCGATCAAATTCCCTTAGAAGCGGATACCATTCGAAAAACCCTGCAATTTGCCTTGTGGCGCTTAGAGGGGATGCGGGAATGGCAGGTTGAGGCAATAAGCTTTGAGATGAAGCTGTTAGCAGAGCATTTTGATGTAAAAATGAAACAATTTATGATGCCGTTGTTCATAGCCATTTCGGGAAAAAAAGTGGCCACTCCAATTATTGCTGCCATGGTTATTCTTGGTCAGGATTTAAGCTGCGCTCGGATTCGATATGCGATAAATCATTTAGGCGGTGTTTCAAAAAAAGAGACCAAAAAATGGCAAAAAGAGTTTTGCAGTGTTTCAATACCCGAAACTGCTGCGATACCTGAAACCGCTACTTGACAGTACTAAGCGCTCGCTCTAGACTGCGCCTTCATTTCGGATGGGGCTATAGCTCAGCTGGGAGAGCGCAACACTGGCAGTGTTGAGGTCAGCGGTTCGATCCCGCTTAGCTCCACCAATCCGTCTATCTAATGCGTTATTGCTTACGTTTCAGTTCTTTCAAATTGTCTTGAATGATGATTGTGTTTGGGTGTTCGTGCCCCAGCAGCTTCGTGCAAATGCTCAATGATTTCTCATAAAGTCGTTGGGCTTTGTCTGAGATACCTTGTCGTAAATAAACACCCGCTAAGTTGTTGAGGTTAGTCGCTGTGTTTAAATGTTCAATCCCATAACTCGCCTCGTAAATCCCCAAGGCGCGCATAAACAATTGCGCAGCCCCCTCAAAATTTTCAATTTTTAGCTGTAAATTGGCAAGATTGTTTAAACTGTCCGCTGTATCTGGGTGTTGCTTGCCCACTGTGGCTTCTCGAATTTCAAGGGCTTTATTATACAGCGATTCGGCTTTTTCAGTTTGTCCTTGGTGAAGGAATGCGCCGGCTAAGTTATTTAAGCTGTCGGCAATTTCCGGGTGGTTTTCTGGAAAAATACTTTCTCTCATTTGCAGGGCTGTCTGAAAATAGTTTTGCGCTTTTTTATAGTCGCCTTGTTTGAAATAAAGTACGCCAAGATTATTCGTACTCAGGGCAGTACAGGGATTTTTTCGCCCTAACTTTTTCTCACGAATGTCTAAAGCCCGAACAAACAAAGGCTCTGCGGTTTCGTAATGCCCTTTTATTAAATGCAAATCGGCTAAATTATTCAAAGCATGTGCGATTTCAGGGTGCTCAGATCCATAAAATTCTTCATTATTTCTAAGCGCTCGTTGTAATAACGGCTCCGCTTTATCATAGGCACCTTGCCTTAAGTGCAAGGAAGCCAGGTTATTGAAACTGTTGGCGTTGTCTGGATGGGCTTCACCTAGTGTTTCCTTTCTAATGTTCAGTGCTTTCTCATAAAGCTTTTCGGCTTTTTCATAAATGCCTTTTTTAAGATACAAAGAGGCTAAACTATTGAGTGAGCTGGCTGTTTTTTGCTGTTCGTTATCGATGGCCGAATCGTTTATTTTAATTGCACGTTCATATAACGGTTCGGCTTTTTCATACAAGCCCTCTTGCAGATACAAGCTGGCTAAGCGATTTAAACTGGTTGCTGTTTCGGGGTGTTCTAACCCTAAAGTCGATTCCCTTAACGATAAAACCTCAGCAAAATACCTTTCGGCATCCTTAAAGTCGCCATGACTTAAGTACAGGTCCGCAAGGTTATTGAGGCTGTTGATCGTGTCATGATGGTTTAATCCAAAATGACTCTTCCGTGTATCCAAGGCTTTTTTATACAAGACTAATGCTTCTTCGTATTTGCCGATGGCACGATACAAACTGGCCAAATTATTTTGGCAATGTGCCGTTTCAGGATGATCGTCACCACAGAGTGATTTTTTTATATCGAGTCCTTCGCGCAATAGAGACTCCGCTTTTTTGTAATTTCGCTGTTTAAAGTAAAGACTGCCTAGGTGATTGAAACTGTTGGCCGTTACAATATTGTTGTTGCCCAAACTCTCTTCGCGAATTTTCAGCGCCTGTTCAAACAAAGGCAGGGCTTCATCGTATTTTTCTTGTTTTAAATACAAACTGGCGAGGCTGTCTAAACAGGTGGCAGTGCTGGGGTCGTTTGGAGTTAACGTGTTTTTTTTCACACTGAGTGCGGCTTCTAATAAAGGTGCAGCAGCATCATAATCCTTCATTCGCATATATAATCCCGCCAGGTTATTTAAGCTTGTGGCGGTATTGGCGTGTGTTGGCCCTAAGATTTCTTGATGATTTTTAATCGTCTTTTTATAATATTTTTCGGCTTTTGAAAAATGTCCATGATGGTGGCATAAGAAACCAAGCCAACTATACAGACGACCAATGGGTTCATTTTCTGCATCGGAAGCCTGAATCAAATACGCCTCGATGTGTGAAATCAACAGTAAGTCATCGTCATTATGCTTGTTAACAGACGGATGACTCATTGTATTAGTAATATTTCGCACAATATCTTCATCAGAGATCTGATGATTTTCTTCAATTGTTTTATCGGCTAACAAGAGACGAATAGCTTCAGAGGTTAAATCATGCAATTCAACCCACCGCTTTTTTCGGTATTCAATTTCATGAAAAAAACCGAATGACTGTAATTTTTTGAAATATTGCTCATCCAGTCCAAACCATGACAACAGATTCTTTGATTGAATTGGCGCTGTACTCACAAAACTGAAGTACAGCGAGGTATTCATCAGCTCTTTTGGAAAGTGTGTCGAATGTATTAGGAGGCTGATCGGGTTTTGGTTTTCATCTTTATGATCTATCAAATCATTACTGTTAAGCGATTCTAAAAATACTGACAGTGACAGTTCCATGGATTGTAAAAATTGGCTGCAAACCGTTATGCCTAATGTTTGATACCGTAAGAGAGCGTTAAGCTGATCGACTGAGGCATCATCTTGTTCCAATTGATAATGCTCGTAAAATAAAGTTTTGCTTTGCTCAGGCGAAAGGGCCTCGATCATGATTTTCGGGAAATCTGGAATGTCAGTATTTGCACTCGCCACCAAGGTTATTCGGCCTGGTGCGATGGGCAGTTGCAGTATTTCAATCAGCTCATCTTCATCGGTCGCATGCACATCATCCAATACTAATAAGCAGTTTTCTAATTTAGATAAGGCAAAAACCACCTCTCGTAACTGCCGTTTCTCAGGTATTATATTGAGGCCGGACGTCTGTAGAACGCCGGATTCATAAAATCCTTCCAATATGCCTCGAGTGCATGATATCCAAATAAAATGTTGATATGTTTGTTGGGTATAACAACCTAGGAACCAATCCCGTAACAAAAATGTCTTTCCATAACCCGCAGGTCCGGTCAAGGCGAGTAACGGCTGTTTTTTAAGTGATAACTCAATATCTGCTTTCTGATTTTCTCGAATGCATAATAGCTTGTTGGTTGGGGTAGGGGGCAAACTGATAATGCGACTAATGCTATTAGTCATTGCTGTTTCAGAAACAACGTCTTGCTCCGAAAATTGCTGCTCAGAAACTTCTTGCTCTGACACTGTTTCTATCGTTATTACTTGATCTGTCGGCAATGAACGTTCATGGGTGAGGGGTGCATTAGATAGAGTGTTTATATTTTTAGAGAGTGAAAGCCAAAAAGGTTCCGACTCAAAAAAAACCATCATTTCATCAATTGAATTTCTTGGCGCATCCGGCAGTTGCAGCATCCCTTGGTATAAATTGTCTATGGCTTCGGGAGAAAAATCCCATGATGAAAATTTATTTTTAATATGTTTTTTCAGTTGTTCACGAGTACAGAGCACACCAAACCCTTGTAAGGCCGTGAACACGAGGCTGGCAAGATCTTGCGTGGGAATTGAATTGTCAGATACTGTCATTTTAAAATCGATGTACGGACTGGTTCCCAGTACAACCTGATTGCTATATATGCTCTTATTTTAAGTATAATCAGTATTTTGCAAATGATTGCCAAAATTAAAGCCAAATTCGACGGGGTGTTTTCTTATTAATAAGCTATTGATATTTAAAGGTTCTTTTAACTATTTTTAGATGTTTTGCTGGAGGAATTCGGTCAGTTCTTTGATTACTTCTTCGAATGACAAATCCAGCTCTACACCAGATTTGTATATTTCGAGCAGGCGCGACATGGCACTTTCCACCATATTGGAAAAAATCTTTTCTTGCTCTTCATGCAGGTCTAGGGTGGCAAATTCGAAATTCATTTCAACAATCAGCTCATCAATAATTTTTAAGATACTACTTTCATGCTCTTTAAATTTATTTTTGAGGCTGTTCAAATTTTCATTCGCATGACCAATTAAAGTAGAGGCCGCTTGTTTACGGTTCTCAAGTTCATGAATGGAGCTGTCCAAATAAAAGGTTTTCATCTCAATGCTGTTCAGTAACCCCCCGAGAAAATCGAGCAGTTTTTTGTGTTCGGTGTCATGATAATTTCGAATTAAAAGGGATACGTTATCGTGGCTTGCAACAAGGCGACCTTTGAAAGGATAAAAGCGACCGATGCGCTCTGAATATTCAGGCAAATTGTGGCTGAACTTTGCCAATAGCTGTTCTTCTAATGGTTTAGAAGTATGATCATCGGAATAGTAGAGCTGGGTGTTTTTCGTGTGAATCATTAAGCTTGCTTTTAGGCCAAGTGAATTGAGTATTTCAAACACTCGATCCGCTACGGCATCGAACTCAGTCAGCTGAGTGCTGTCCTCGATGAATTGTAAGATCAATCCGAGGCGTTCGGTATCGTTCATGGCTTCGAAAGCCGTCGCCTTGGTGATCTTTACTTTTTCATTTAATTTGATGATATTTTTTCTGTCGGCGAGATTTTTTTTGATTTTCGTCATTAATAGTTCAGGCCGATAAGGGCGAGTGAAGTAGTCAGCACCACCGACTTCATAGCCTTTCATCATGTCTTCAATTGTATCCATGGCCGAGACAAAAATGACCGGCGTTTGTTTTAATTTTTTGTTGGACGTTATGCTTTTGCAAAATTCAAACCCATTCATGACTGGCATGTTGACATCGGTGATGATCAAGTCTGGGGTGTCTAGCTCGCTGGCTTTTAGGCAAGCTTCGGCTTCGGTGAATAACTTGGTTTCATAGCCCTTTCCATCCAGTGTCGCGTCTATGATATCCAAGTTATCTGGATCGTCATCAAGAATGTAAATTGTTTCAGTAGCTGCCATGATCATGCCTGGGTAATGCTTGTAGGTTATATCTATTTGTAACTGCCTAAGAAAGATGGCTTTATACCTACTTATGATAGTTTATTTTTTGCTCTAGGTAGCGAAAAAGTAAATTTACAGCCCCCTAATGGTGAATCTTCTACCCATATTTTCCCATTGTGTCTTCTAACGATTTGCTTGCAAATAGACAGCCCCATTCCATGGCCCCCGGGGTTGTTGTGTAAACGCGTAAGGTATTCAAATACAGACTGTTTTTTTTCATCTGGAATGCCCTTGCCATTATCTTCTATGGAAAAAATACTGTATTCACCGTCTGTTTTACCACTGATTTTAATGGTTGGGTTTTGAAGGGTACGATACTCGATGGCATTACTGATAAGGTTTTGAAATAACCGAGAAATTTGCATCGCATTCGCAAAGATAGAGGGTAAATTTCCGACTTGCAGGTCAACATTGGCGTGTGAAATCAAACTTTCCAAATTATCTAACGCTTGCTTAACACAGGTTTCCGCGCTGATTACGCAGAGGTCTTGTAACAGGGTGTTTGATTTTGATTCATGCAGTAAATCTGTAATCAAATCCTTCATTTGGGCACTGGCCTTAATTGCTTTCGCGATATAAGTAGGAGAGACAGGCTTTTTATGTTGAATGTCGTCTTCAATCAGATACAACAAGTTGGTCACTTTATTGATCGGGGCTTGCAAATCATGAGAAGCGATATGGGCAAACCGTTGCAGCTGAAAATTGGATTCTTGTAATTTATCAATTAACAACAGTTGTTCGATTTCAATGGCTTTGGTTTTATTAAAGCCAGACCAAGCACAGAGGTAATAAACACGATTATCTTTCGGGTCTTGTTCGGCTACAGCCTGAAACAACACCCATCGTGAGACATTCATTTTTTGCAATCCAGTTTTGAGTTCAACAACACCGTCTGTATTCATATGATTGATTAAATCGCTGTGGGTCACAATGTGCATTTCAGCCAAAATGCTGGGATCAAATAACTCTAAGTGCGACGTGCCTCTTAGTGATTCTTGAGACAATTGTGTGTGCTCACATAAACGATCATTCATTTGCCATATGATTCCGTTATCATCGACCGTATACAGAGGAATAGGAGATTGATCAAAAAGCCCTTTATACTGACGGTATAAATAATTGGTTTGATCCATAAGATCTCTGACTTCGGTAACGTTTCTTTGAACGCCTACAAAGTTGGTTACGGTTTCGTTTGTATCTTTGATGGGGGCTATGGACAATTCATTTAGAAAAGGTTTTCCGGCTTTGGTAAAGTTAATGAGTTCGACGACCGTCGCTTTTCCTTGTGCAATGGCTTTCTTTAAGATTGTTAAGGAATTCTTGTTATTCGCGTGTTGCTGTTCATTTTTACTCTCTGAATTTTGAAGAAAACGGCAATTTTGGCCTAAGATTTCTTCCTTTTGGAATCCGGTCATCCTTAAAAAAGCTTCATTAATATAGACAAGAGGCTCATCTTTTTGCTGATGATCGCTGATCACCACAGCTTCATTAATGCTATTGATCGCGTGCAGTATCATCGGTACAACTGGAGTATTTTGAGCTGCAGTTTTTGATTCACACACACCGAGCTCAAAATTAAATTCGTCTTCGTTATGCTTAAGCGAAATAACAATGCATTCATACGCTGTGTTTGTATTTTCTATATGATGAATAAAATTAACGATGCCACCGTATTTAAGCGTCACTAAGGCACTTTCTAAGTTTTGATAAAAATCTTTCGTCAGCAATTTTGATAATGGCCCGAAATGTGTGTCGCTATCATTAAGGCTATCGGGTTTGAGCAGCGGAAAACTCGCATCAATCGTGAGTACCTGTTCATTGGAATCAAAACGAATGGTTTTGAATCCAAGTACCTGGCTGAAAAAATCAAGCTTGGTGTGAAGTGGCATATCGGTATCAGCTGTATATATAGTAGGAATTCTTCGCTTTGTGGTTTATTGAGCTTTAGTATAGACAACCCCTAACCCGTGATAATAATAGTTATCACGGGTTAGGGGTGTTAGGGATGGGTAAACATAGGCTTTTGCCACCAAGATCATTATCTTTCTAAATACTATTAAAGATGGAACCCTCTATTGAAACGTCGAGTGATTTTCCAGGCCCACAATTATTGCTGAAATATGGGTGTCTTAAGTAATCATTATGAAAGAAAAATATCGTATCATTTTTTACTTTTTCTATGGGTAAGCCCATTGCTTCTGCGGTTAGATGCACATGCTGAATTGCTCGGCACTCAGTTAACTGCTCATTATGTACATCAATACCATTTTCATATCCCGTGATATGCATGACTTCATGCGTAAATAAAAGTAAAGCGTACTTATCTCTTCCATTCACTGAATATGGATCCTTAATGTATTGTTTTAGTGCCTTGCACCACCCATATCTAATGACTATTTCACCAGTTTTAGGATAAGCCCAGCCGTCCCTATAAATGCCGACGCTATCTTCAAATAGTTCACTGATTGGGGTTGTGCAGCGCACTGAAGCTTTCGGATTTGCGGATATTGCCAGAGCTGTTTTTGTAAGGAAATATTCGAAACGCCATTGCGCAGTACCTAACCACATAGTAATAATTATCAGAATTACCAAAGCAACTGTGTATTTTTGATCAAATCCTTTTGTTATTTTTGACTTTATGTTTCGGAAAAACAGTTGTTTTATGAGTAAGATAGAAAAAAAAATGGCAAAACCAAGATAAAACATGCCTCTTTTATACCTCAAATTTTAGATAATACATCCAATCCACTCCAGAATACGTTCTTCCACATAATATTCGGAGCCAGTATAAAACCCAACGTGCCCACCATAGGAATTAAGCTCTAAAGTCACGGCATGGCTCAGCTCCCCTTCCCTTGGCAAAACCTCTTTATTCATGAAAGGATCATCCGTGGCTTGTATGATTAATGTGGGTGTCGTTATCGTGTTTAAATAATACCGACTACTGCATTTTTGATAATAATCTTCAGCGGATTCAAACCCGTTAAGAGGCGCAACAACTTGATGATCATAGTCCCAAAAAGAGGTAAATTTTTTGTTATAGGGAACACTGGACAGTACCTCAGCCTGTTCAGGATGGCTTTTTTTCAAAAACCTATATCGCTCAGATTGATACCGTCGGAGTTCTTTTAATAAGTGCCCACGATAAATACGACTGATGCCAGTATCCAGGTGTGAAGCACATACATCCAAACGCAACGGCACAGATACCGCTACCGCCGTTTTCAAGTGGTTATTCGCACTTTCCCCTAAATATTTGAGTAAGACATTGCCTCCCAGTGAAAAACCAATCGCGATCCATTGGCGATTTGGGTATAAATCGGATAAATAACGAACAATCTCCGATACATCATCACTCGAACCGGAATGGTAGGTTCGTGCTCGGTTGTTGGGCTCTTTAGCCCCTCGCATATTCATTGCAACCGATGCGTAACCTGCTGCAGACAACTTCTTTTGTAAGCCCAGGATATAGGGGGAATCAGCGCTGCCAGATAAGCCGTGAATCAATAAGACACCTATTTCAGATTCTTGTTCAGATTCATGATGCATAGACTCCAAAAGTATTTGATCGCCATCGCTCAGGGTCACCCAGTGGTCAGTTCGCTTTGGTATGAATACACGTCTTGTTTTTGCTGGCCAAATGGTTTGTAAATGAGGGTTACGCCACCTAAAATTGGGAGTGAAGTCAGTCTGATAAATTGGCATGGGAAAATTCTATACAGTTATAGCGGTTATAGAGTTGTTGTCACAGTTATAAGAAGACTTAATTAGGATATAACGTATTGAAGGTAATGGTGAAGGTGATATTATAAGCACTCATTTTTGCTGACACATGATTGTAAATGACTAATACGCCAATAAATAAAAGCGTTGTCTTGAGGGCCACTCAAACGCACCAAACCGGGCAAAATAACGAGCCTACTACTCACCCGTTATCAAAAAACGCAAAAAAAATTGGGCGCATCAAAAAACTCGGCGCCTTGCTTTTAACTGGGTTATCTAGCATCAAGTCGAGTGCTCGTGTCAATAATCGATTGAATGAACCTAGCCAGACGCGTTTTTTAACTCAGATTGAAACGCGACACGCTGTAGCAAAAAATTTTTTTATACCTTCCAAAAGCCCTGATTCTCTTAATCCTGCTTTTGTAAATAACAACGATGCTCAATTTGATGAATTAGATGAACTTGTCATTGATTGGCAACATGAATGGGGATTTAACGATTTTGTTAAGGATAGAATCCCTGTTTGGCAGAACCAAGGCCCATTAGATCTTGAAAAATTGGATCAGGAAATTAAAGATAAATATGAACTTGATGCTTTTTATGAATCCCTTGAGAAGACTACTCTTCCAAAGTCTGTTCGCTTTAAGCCTGTTGAGCTACCGCCTATAAAGAATAACGAAAACGAATCAAAACGTAAAAAACGGCCTTATCCAAAAACAGAAACCAGAAAAATTTTGACGTCTGATGAAATTAAAGAAAAAATTAATCTGCTTCAAAAAAATAGTCTTTCAGATTACAACCAATACAAGCTTTCAGCTGAACAAGCAGTCTTCCATGAAGTGCGCACTGATGAAGAGTTTGCAATAAAATCTCTAAAAAAAACAATTTCTAAATTTATGAAATCTAAACCCATGCAAGCCCCCACCCCTTTAGAGGTTGGCGAACTGTTAGGGCTTCCCTTGGATGTTGTAATAAACCCCGACTTTCCAAAAAATTTACAGTATTCTGATTTTTGTAAGGATAATTGGGCAGAAAATCGAATTACCATAGCCTCATTTTTTAAGTTGAATCGGGCTAAAGCTAATGGGTCTCGTGAGCGGTGGGCTATCATCGATAATGCCATTCAAACTCAGGGGCGACGTGTTGCAAATCCAGAGCTAGAAGAACAAAATTACGCGCAAGCGCGTTTAGAGCCTCAAGAAAACTCTTTTGAAGAAAGCTATTTAAGCAAAATAAACTCAATAGACATTGAAACTGAATACCCTGAACCACGCTATTCAGTAATCGACAGCATGTTTGATAATATCAAAACTTTTTCAAATACCATGCGCGATGGCATTGCTTGGTTTTTTGATGTGCCTGAGCGTTAGATGGATGTCCAATAAAATGCATCACCTCAGGTCGCTTATCACCACTGTGAAAGGCATACACTGTTTCCTGAACGGCTTTGTCCTCACCGCTCACACGCTCATGATGCCTTAAATGATCAGCCCAAGAATTTTCCATAAAATGCTCAATGAAGCGTCCTTTTTGCGCAACATCCTCGTAGACACCCCAGTTATAAGCCCCCTGCCTTTTCCGCGCCGCTTGCATTCTATAGATACTGCTTAAAAAGCCTGCTCGATCTTCCTCTTTAATAAGATAGGCAACCTGAATAATGACCGGGCCAACATCATGGCTCACTGAGGTGTTAACCATGGGGGCCGGCCAATGCTGCGATGGGGTTAAATCCAAATCAGCACCCTGCTGCAACCTGGATCGATAAGAAAAGAAGATAAAACCCATCCCGCCAAGAGCGGCGATGAACACAGACGTTTGAATGCTGGTTGCATCGGCGACCATACCCCAAAGGGCTGAGCCCAAACTCATACTGCCGTAAAAAACCATCATAAACAGCGCCAAACCTCGAGCTTTAATCCAATCTGGTAACGCTTGTTGGGCGGAAACATTGACGCTGGCCAACACCAAAATCCAACTCATGCCAAACACAAAACCGGCCATCAGCGCCAATAATTTAGAGGCCGCGAAGGCAAAAAATCCCGTTACCAAACAGGTTCCAAAAGATCCCAGTGCGACCAACTGATTGGCACTCATGCGTTGCTTCAGTTTCGGTAAAAACAGTGCACCAATGACCGCACCAAACCCAGTGAGCGCCATCAGAAATCCATAATAGGCGGCATCGCCACCCAATAGGTCTTTGGCAATGATCGGCAACAAGCCCCAATACGCGTTGGCAAAAAACATGAAACCCAATACGTGCCACATGGTCGCTTTTAAGGGCGCACTGTGGCTTGCGTAACTCACCCCTGACCTCATCGCCGAGAAAAATCGTTCTTTCGGCAGAGCTGCATTATTTTGAGTGAGTTGGTTTTGAGACGTTTGGTATTGCCACCATTTTAAAACCAAGACGATAAACACAATACACAGCACATTCACAATGAACGGAAACGCAATACCATAGGTAGTAATCAACATACCCGCTAACGCTGGCCCGATAGCACGACTGAGATTGATACTGATGCCGCCCAGGGCAACCGCTTGAGGGAGTTCGGATTTTGGCACCATATTGGGTATCACCGCCTGCCAAGCCGGTGCTGAGAACGCCATACCCGCGCCCAATAAAAAGGTGAACAATAATAAAGACGTCGCTGAAACCCATTCATACCACACCATCAAGGCAAACACAGAGGCTGCCAGAAACATGCAGAGAGTGGTGACTAACAACAACTGGCGTCGGTTGTAAATATCACCCAAAGCTCCTGCCGGTAATGCAAACAAAAAGATGGGCAACGTCGTGATGCTCTGCACCAAGGACACCATAAACGGAGAATCGGAAAGGCTGGTCATCATCCATCCCGCACCCACGGCATGAATCCATGAGCCGATCGTAGAAACCAATGAGGCCAGCCATAAAATGGCAAAAGTCCTGTGTTTAAAGGGCGACAACGCCGTCGATTGCGTCATGGGTTTAATCTAACGTTTTAATATCAAATAAAATGACCTCGGCGTCTTGGCCTTCCGATAGAATGATTTCGGATTCCTCTCGTATGGCAACGCCATCGCCGGCTTCGAGAGGCTGGTCATTGAGGGTAACGGCACCGCGGGCGATGTGCACCCATTGCGCTCGACTGGCGGATGGCTTAAAAACAATGGGCTCGAGATTGATTAAAGCAACGTACATATCCACATCTTGATGCAAACTCACGGAATCTTCACGACCATCGCGTGAAGCGACCAAACGAAACTGCCCTGTTTTGTCGGCATCCGAAAAAGTTTTTTGCTCATACCCAGGTTCAATGCCTTTGGATTCGGGTAAAAACCAAATCTGTAGAAAATGTACCGGGTCTGTTTTGGAGTGGTTAAACTCACTGTGGGTAATGCCCGTGCCAGCACTTAAACGTTGAACTTCTCCAGGCCGAATGATGGAACCATTCCCCATCGAGTCCTTATGCTCCAAGCTGCCTTCCAGAACATAGGAGATGATTTCCATATCGGCATGCGGGTGGGTGCCAAAACCAGCCCCAGGCGCAACAACATCGTCATTAATGACTCTCAGGCTTTCAAAGCCCATGTGATTTTGATCAAAATAATGTCCAAATGAGAAGGTATGCTGACTCTTAAGCCAGCCCAAATCCGTAGGGCCTCTTTCATGACTTTTGCGAACACTTAACATATTCTTTACGCTCTTTTTATGTAGATAAATCTTTACTCAAATTTATGCAGACAAATGGTACAAGCCATTTTAAATGGAGACAATATGAACATACTGATAACCGGAGGCACCGGCTTTATTGGTAGCGCTTTATGCGACCATCTTTTAGCGCAACAACACACACTCACGGTTGTATCGCGAAAAACGGTTCACAATCGCACTGACATAACCTTTATTCAACACATCGGTGACATCGATGCCGACTCTTCTTTTGATGTGGTAATCAACCTCGCTGGCGAGCCAATTGCCGACAAACGTTGGTCAGAAAAACAAAAGCAGGTAATTTTAAGTAGCCGATTAGACACCACAAAAGCGATTATAGCCTATCTTCAAACCGCGAAGTCTCAACCCAAGCTTTTGATCAGTGCTTCGGCTATTGGTTTTTATGGTATCCAATCCAACACAGCCTCTTTCACAGCTTCCATCGATGAATCTGGATCGTCTGATGAGAGCTTTGCATCCCAACTGTGCCTAAAATGGGAAGAAGCCGCCCTTCAAGCTCAGGAGCTGGGCATTCGAACCTGCTTGCTGCGTATTGGTATTGTTCTCGGTCCGAAAGGGGGAGCGCTTAAAAAGATGTTACCGCCATTTAAACTGGGCTTAGGCGGAAAAATCGGCGATGGATCACAATGGATGCCTTGGATTCATCGTGATGACCTGATCCGTATTATGGATTTTTGCATCCAAGAAGACACCCTTTCAGGCCCAATCAACTGCACAGCTCCCAACCCCGTAACGAATCTTGAATTCAGCAAAGCACTTGGTAAGGCCTTAAACCGCCCGACGATATTGCCCATGCCGGCTGCTGTGGTTAAAACTTTGATGGGGCAAATGGGAGAGGAATTATTGCTCTCGGGGAAAAAAGTGGTTCCACAAAAGTTAGCAAATTCAGGCTTTCAATTTGAGTTTGAGCAGGTGCTACCCGCTCTTCAGAATGCTGTTAAATGATCTTTATGTAACAACACCACTTCAAATTTTCTGAACGTCACCCCACAATCTAGCAAGAGCGTCATCCCAAATTTGATTTGGGGTCCAAGGCGGTGAGCACGATATTACTGCGAGGGTGATCCTGCATGGGAGCAATACCCCCTGGATGCCAGATCAAGTCTGGCATGACGGCACAGTGAATTTTTCAAGAGCCGTTAAGCGTTCAGAGAGTGATGTCACTTCGGCTTGTAATGAGGTAATGACTTCTCGCAATTCAGACAGTTCACTTTGCAATTTGCTTTCTGTCAAGCTGCTTTTGGTTAAGCCACTTTGGGTTACACTATTAACTGATTCCAAAGGAACAGCCTGCACTGCTGCCTGTGGTGCTTGCTCACCCAACAAGTGTCCATACCGCGCTTCCCGTCGACCTGGCTCGCGTGGCAAACGCACCACCCATTTTTGTTGGCTCATATGAGCCAACTGCTCTTCCACTTCCGCAACATCTTTAAAGTCGGCCAATCTTTGGCTTCGCGTGCGCAATTCCCCAGCCGTTTGAGGGCCTCTTAATAATAAAAGACAAAAAATGGCCGTTTCTTGTTTTGAAATCTGTAAATCGGAAAATTCGGTATTGCAAAAGCGGTGTTTGTATTTGAGTGCACGTTGCCCGGTTATCGGCATCACCAGGTGTTTTTCTTTTAAACAATCCAAAGCGCTTTGCACCTCAGATTCGCTGAGTGACATGACCGGATCGCGACTGCTTTTCTGATTGCAGGCATTGGTTAAGGCGTTTAACGTCATCGGATATACGTCCGGCGTGGCGACTT
>CAZECE010000035.1:0-3101 GCA_964510525.1 uncultured Pseudomonadales bacterium
GTTTGCGTGGGTTTAAACAAGCGCTGAACCAAGGTGCGCTGCCCAGATTCTTGCTCATCAAACCGAAAGCAGCTGGTTTTCACCAAGGTTTTAAACCGGGTACCGGATTGACGAACAAAGACGGCGCTTGAAAAATCCAAATGCATGTCGCCAATCACCGACAACGCCATATCCGATTCATCAGACTCTCGACACTGAGAAGGTTGTATGTCTTTAATGTTCATTTTTAGCAGCGCGTCTTGGGAATACCCCAGCTCTTGGCAGACCACCGAATTGCAATCCACAATCCAGCCCTCCAAATCGTGAAGCAAAATGCAAAACTGTAAATGCAGGCACATTTCCGAAAAAGCCTGTTCGACTTCCGGCGCTACCTTGGTATCAAATTGTTTTTTCACCAAATTTTTACCTTTGATCGCCAAATCATGGCAACCAACCCAGCAATCTGTTTAATTTCTCTCCATTTCAGTATAGATAGCCATTGAATTGCAGGTGACTCAAATTGCTTAAAATGCTGTTAATTAAATAACTGTTAAAGAATGACGTGTAAGAAAAATACCGCCAGTGATCCATACTGGAGGGATGAATAAAAAAATACTCTCTAAATTGGCTTTACTGAGCCTATTGCTGCTGCCATCCATTGAAGCCGCTCAGGTGACCAACACCCAGCCGCTGGGTTTTGATGCCATTTTGGCGGGATTCACCCAAACCATCACCACAGACCCGATCGATCCTCAAGCCGCTATTTTCACCGCCGATGGCACCCCCAACACCAACTTTAAAATCTCGGTCGTTGAAAACAGCATTTTAATGTTCCTCCAGCCTTCCGGCAGCCATGACATCAAAGTAGAGCTGTTTAAATTTGGCGGTGATTTGGATAAACAAGGCCGCGGGCGGTTTGGTGCCACAGGATTGCTTAATAACATCCGTATTGGTGCTCGCGCTCGAGTTAGAAACGATGATCCATCCGGACCCTATGCCGGCACGGGCACGCTGAGGCTAACCTATCTTTAACGCACAGACAGAATTAGAATGTTGTATAGATAGTTGTATGGATGGTTGTATGTATGTATGGATAGACAGTCGGAATACTCAAGATGAAAGGGATCTTTTACTGTTGGATAGGAATCATCTTGCTACTACCTCAATGGGGACAAGCCCGCCCTGTCTCTTACGGGGGCGGTGTGACCCTGATGCAAAAAAACGATGCTGACAGCCACAGTGTTCATCTGCATTACTCCCCCACCTTCCGCTACTCCATTGGCTTTAAAGACGAATTTTGGCAACGCGAACACTGGCGTTTTCACGGCATGCAACTCAACTACCTCGCCAAACGCTGGAACCGACGAGCCTCACAAGCCAACCTCTACGTCAAATCTGGCCTCGGCGCGATCGACAGCGATCGTTTTAATAACGCTCTGGGGGGATTTGTCGGCATGGCCGCCGACTGGGAAAATAGGCGCTTTTTTACCTCCTATGCCAATCGATTGTATGACGCTGGCCCGGTAAATCAGTTTTTCACTCAGCACGCTCGCGTTGGTATTGCGCCCTACATTGGCGACTACGGTGACATACATACGTGGTTGATGCTGCAAGTCGATCACCAACCAGAGCAATCGGACCCTATCGTGCTGACGCCTTTGGTCCGTTTATTTAAACACGAATACTTAACAGAAATCGGCGTCAGTGAAGCAGGTAAACTGTTAATGAATCTGGTGATTCGATTTTAGGAGCTCCTCATGAAAACGCTTGTTTTATTCATATTCGTGACTTTACCCATGTACGTGACTTTACCTATGTACGTGACTTTACCCATACTCGTGGTTTTCAGCCCAGCGCCCGCCGTTGCCAGCGAAGAGTGCGACAATCAAATTACGGTAGACGTTAATGGGTTGGTTTGTGATTTTTGCGCTCGGGCCCTGGAGAAGGTGTTTGCAAAACGCGATGATGTGGAGAGTATTGAGGTCGATCTGGATAAAGCAGAGGTACGCATTCACCTGCAAGACGGTCATACCCTGGCAGATGAGGAACTGACCCAACTGATTGTGAACTCGGGTTACAACATTGCGGGTATTCGCGCAGGTTGTGACTCATGAACGACAAACAACAGACGCTGCTGCCGACGCTCAGTTTGTTTACCTCGATGGGCACACTCATCTGCTGTGCGCTCCCCGCGCTCTTGGTGAGCTTAGGCGCCGGTGCGGCTTTAGCGGGGTTGGTCGCCAATGCCCCTTGGCTGATTGCATTCTCACAATACAAAGCGCTGGTGTTTGGTGGCTCTGCTGTGTTGATCGTTATAACCGGCGTGCTGCGCTGGCGATCGCGGTTTGCGCCCTGCCCTGCCGACCCTGTTAAAGCCAAAGCGTGCATGCGCTTACGGCAGTTTTCTACATGGGTTTATGGCATTTCGGTTCTGATATGGTGTGTGGGTTTTTTCTTTGCGTTTATCGCTGTGCATCTTTTTTATTAATTTGCAGCACTGTGTCGCAAATTGCATGAGCAGTGAAGCAAATTGCACGAAGGTGTGAGGCATTTTGCATGCGCGTTTTCGTAAAACAACTGAGCTCACGAGTTCAATTCCGTAAACAGCCTTCATGAGTCATGCACTTCGCCCATCAACATTGAATCGGTTAGATTCGATTACCTATTACCATTCAGTAGGTTAGCCATCTCTCTTTCTCTTCTCGGCTGAAGCGCCTCTTAGAAAATCAGAAAAAGATCACAAAACAATCAAAATTGGCACGTCGCCTGCAATACCTATATCAAACACTGACACTTTACTAACGAGTTTTACCGAGGACATCATCATGAACAACTTAAACTCTTTCAAACAAGCCATCAAAATCGCTTCTGCTCTTACTGCCATCAGCTTGGTACCTTCTTTAGCAAACGCTACCGACGAGCCTTTTCAAGCCTCTATGCAACTGTTAGCGCCCATCGTGATCACTGAAACCAACGCGCTCTCATTCGCCGACACTGTTTCCGGTCAAACACTTGCAGTGGTCACAGGCGCTGCTGATGCTTCAGCGGCTCAATTCACCGCAACTGGCGAGCCCAGCAGAGCAGTTACTGGCAGCGTGGTTGAAGCCAGCATTGAAATGACC
>CAZECE010000036.1:0-22763 GCA_964510525.1 uncultured Pseudomonadales bacterium
GGCCAGAAGGCGGTTTTAGTGAATCAGAGTTACAACAGGCTGATCAAGCCCAGTTTCAAGTACTGAAATTGGGTCCCCGCATTCTAAGAGCAGAAACAGCCCCTATGGTCGGCTTGAGTCTGATACAGTTTCATTACGGTGATATGCGCCCTCAACCTGAAACACGCTCAACCTGAAACATGCTCAAGCTGCAACGACAGCATTCAAAGTACAGGATCCATCGGAAGCGGCTTAACCACCTCTTTTAATTTTTTTTCCAAACTCGTCAGATCAGGAATCACGACTTCCAAGCCATCAACTTCAGCCGCCGTCCCCAACATTGAATCACCAAGCTCACCTTCTTCACCAACATGATGAGCCGCCACCGCCATCAGTTTAGGGTTACCCGCCAGCCGAACCCCATAAAATAAGAACGCGCCTTCAGGGTTCATCGAATGAAACACCGCGACTTTCGCAAAAGCATTATCAGCAACAGACCGCTCCTCATCCTGCAAACTCTCATAGGACAACACAGGGACTTCAACCCCACGCCACTGAGTCCAGCCAAGCAGCCACGGAAATTGGTCTTCTTTCTGAATCGCCACACTCAACAGAACTTCAGCCACCACCACATTAGGCACCAAAACAGGCAACGCCAATGTCGGCAATAACAAACAAGCGACCTCCCCCCCTTCATCGACTGAAGACTCTAATTCTTCCGATTGTGAAGTCATGGCCTCTCCGTTTCAGGGTGCAACAAATTATCGATCATCTCAATTAACAAGGTTTCTTGATAGGGTTTACCCATATAACCTTTTACGCCCAGAGATTGAGCCCGTTTTCGGTGTTTTTCTCCGGTACGAGAGGTAATCATAATGATCGGCATTTTTGACAAGCGCTCATCATGCCGACACTGTGAGGCCACTTCAAAACCATCCATACGCGGCATTTCAATATCCAACAACATCAAGCTAGGCGTCACTTCTTGCAATAAATTCATCGCATCCACGCCATCTTTAGCCACCACAACGTCCATACCACGACGTTCCAACAGGCGAGAGGTTACTTTTCTAACAGTAACCGAATCATCGACGACCATCACCAAAGGCGTTGCGCGCTCTTTAAGCTGACCTGTTTCCTGGTCGGTCTCAACGGATTCATAAAGATCAGATTTAATGCCAACCGCATGCTCTGCTTGCAACAAGGCCACCAAGTCCAAAATAATCACCACTGACCCATCACCCAAAATCGTCGCTCCAGAAATACCTGAAACCACACTGAGCTGGCCACCCAAACTCTTGACCACCACCTCTCTGGAACCGACCAAGGTATCCACTTGCAATGCAATCGCATCGGAACCGCTTCGAACCAACAAAACAGGCACCGGCGTATGACGATCCTTTAAATCCGGTACCAAACGGCCATGCACGTAATAACCTAGATACTGCATACGATATTGCTTACCGGCATAGCCAAATTTAGGCGCATCGGGTTTGTAGTAATTTCTCAATTCATAGGGGCTGACTCGTACAATACCTTCGATGTTGATCAATGGTATCGCATAAGAATCCTCTAACACTTTCACCATCAAAGCTCGGTTGACTGATACCGTGATCGGGAAACGAATCGTGAATTGAGAACCCACTCCCGCAGAAGAGTGTATTTTTAATGTACCTCCCAGCTGCTTAATTTCACTGTAAACCACATCCATACCGACACCACGTCCGGATATTTGCGTCACCGCTTTGGCCGTGGAAAATCCTGGCTTAAAAATGAATTGCATGATTTCACTGTCAGTCATAACAGCATCCGGTGCCATCATGCCTTGAGACAAGGCTTTGCTTTTAATCGACTCTAAATCTAAGCCTTTGCCATCATCCGATAAACGCAACACAACATCCCCACCCTCGCGAGCCAAGTGCAACAGCACCCGCCCAACAGGGTTCTTACCGCGCGCTTGACGATCTTCCGGCAGTTCAATACCGTGATCGACCGCATTACGCAGCATATGCTCCAGCGGGGCAACCAACCGCTCTAAAATAGTTCGGTCCATTTCTCCCTCAGAATTCACAACCTCCAGCTCAACTTCTTTATTAAGCTCCACGCAGATTTGTCGCACCACCCGCTTTAACCGCGGAACCATTCGAGAAAATGGTACCAACTGAGTTCGCTTCAACCCCTCTTGCAATTCGGTGTTAATGCGCCCCTGCTCCATTAACAAAGACTCGGTTTCACGAACATTGTTGGTAAACGTATCTTTTAAATCCATAATATCGCTGGCCGTTTCGGCCAACGAACGAGACAGTTGATGCAATACAGAATACCGATCCATTTCTAACGCATCAAAGCCCTCATGCTGCATCATGCTGCGCTCATCTCGAAAGCTCATTTGAGCCTCTGATTCCATATCCAAGCGTCGGATCAAGTCACGCATTCGAAAGATCGTATTCGACATTTCATCCATGGTTTGCCCAAAACGACTCACCTGGGTAGCCACACGACCAGACGCAATACTGGTCTCGCCCGCCAAGTTAACCAGTTTCTCCAGCAAATCCGCCCTGACCTTGACCACCTCTTGATTTGATTTTCGCCGATCGGAGGCCTTCGCACGGGATTTCTTTTTAGAGACCGCATCCGTTAAAAAACCTTCTTTGGCTTCAGGAGATAACGCCAAACCTTCAAAGAGCGCTTTCACCGCCTCAATATCAGCCACTTCTTCGTCATTAACAGGCTCGACATCAACCTCTTTCTCCATGGCGATGACAGGTTCAACAGCCGCCTCTTGAGCGGCCTCTTTTTGTTTGCTGTCGACCAGATCACCACTATCAGTCGCCGCTGTAACCGCTTCCAGTTCTCCGTGAAAAGCCTGCTTTAACAAGTCGAGGTGATGCGCTATTTGATCGTACTTTTCTTGAAGCGCTACAAAAAACGCGTTATTTTTTTGATCTGAAACAGCATCATGATCTAAATAACTTTCTAGATCATGACTAATATCACCTAACTTATACATACCCGACAAACGAGCACTGCCTTTTAGGGTATGCAACACCCGTTTTACGGCTTCTTGTTGTTTTGGGTCTTCCCCAACGTCTTTCCATACTGAAATAGCGGCTTCATATTCTTCATTTAACTCTTCGGCTTCTTCAATAAAAATTTCAAAGATCGTGGGATCAAAGTCCTCTGAGCTCATAAAATCAATATCGGCTTGCACGGCTGGCTCGATCATGACTTCAGCACTAACGGCTTCAGGTTCAGGCGCTTCCGCCACCGCAGAAGCACTTTCAACTTCAGTGGTTTTGTCGACGTTAGCCGCTTGCTCTACGTCAAAAGCCTCGTCAACTTGCCCAACCTCATTAATTTCAGAAGTATCATCAGGCAGCTCAGCGGTGACAGTGGCCACTTCTTGTGATGATAATTCTTCAATATCATCCAGCTCACCGTGAAACGCCATTTTTAACAAATGCAGATGCTCGGCTATTTGATCATACTTAGCCTGCAGGGAATCAAAAAAGGCCTTATCTTTCTGATCCGCATCCGCGCCATGATCCAGGTAACTCTCGAGCTCATGAGAGAAATCACCCAACTTATACATACCCGACAACCGCGCGCTGCCTTTTAAGGTATGCAAAACACGCTTTATCTCACCCTGCTTTTCAGCATCTTCCCCAACAGCCCGCCACTCACTGACCACAGCTTCATAGGTTTCGTTTAGTTCTTCGGCTTCTTCGATGAAAATTTCAAAAATGGCTGGATCGAAGTCGTCTCCTTCCATAAAGTCGATGTCTGCTCTAATCTCTGCCGAGATCCTAGAACGAGGCGCCACTTCCGGTATCAACGTATCATCATGTACCGTAGAAATTTGTTCTGACTCTGCACTCTCTGGCTCGACATCATCCAGAACCACTTTATCTAGAATGACTTCCTCTTGAGAGGCCGAAGCACTTTCAATATCAGCTGACACATCAGAGATGTTACTGCCCAATTCAGAAAGATCAGCCGGCAATGCAGGCAGCTGCGCCACATCAAGTCGACCCTCTGCAAGGAAGCTGTCAATCAGTGTCACCAGAGGTGCAATCGGCGCCAAAGGCAGACGTATCGCCAACGATTGCATCATGCCTTCAAAATGTTCATGACAAGCAAACATCAGGCGGAACAACGCAGCGCTGGCTTCAAAACGCCCATCACTGAAAGCTTCACACAAATTTTCGAGCTTGTGGGCTAAGTCGCCCAGGTCATTGATGCCAGACAAGCGAGCCCCACCTTTCAGCGTATGAAACTCTCGCTGAAGTTCTTTGGCTAACAGCACATCGTCGTTTTTAGCAAACCACTGACGCAACAGGCTGCCGGTCGTTTCTAAAATATCAGTGGCTTCATGTAAGAAGATATCGAGCAACTCAGCATCCGACTCTTCTTCAGAGGAATCTTCAACTTCAGACTCATGCATTGCTTCAGGCTCATGCATTGCTTCAGGGGTCGATGCTTGTTCAGATTCAGGTGGCCACTGATCCACTTGAGACCGTCGCAACAAGTCATTATCAATAGAAACAGGACCACCTTGCTCTAACTGTTTCGCCATGATTTCAAACTGCTCATGACACGCAAACAACAACTCGAACAATGCATCATCGGCTTTGAAACGGCCGTCTGTAAATGCTTCACAAAGCGATTCTAAACGGTGCGCCAAATCACCAAAAGGCTGAATGCCTGACATACGGGCACCGCCTTTTAACGTATGAAATTCCCGTTGAATTTCCTTAGCAACGAAAACATCATCAGGCTTTGAGACCCACGTACTTAACAACGACCGAGTCGACTTCAAAATATCTAAGGCTTCTTGTAAAAAAACCTCAACCAATTCATCATCCAAACCATCGCCCAAACCACTCTCTTCAGCAAGCGCTTCTTGGTCTGAGAGCCCCTCGGGCTGAGATTCGGCTTGAGATTCAGACTCTGGCAACCACTCGATGTTATGCAGCCGCTGCAAAAGCGCATCCGACACGTCAACCGGCTCACCATGTGCTAAGCAATCAATCATTTCCAGCAACACCGCATGGGCTTCTTCCAGCACCACCAAGACAGACAAAGGAATCTGACCTTCAAATGCGGGCACGCCGGTATAACAACCCATCAGAGCCTGAGCCAACTGCAACAAAGGCGTCACTTCGGCAGGTCGCGCTGCAGCAGATAACTCTTCCAAAGCTTCCGTCAATTGGGAAAAAAGCGAAATGCAGTGATCGCCACGACGCAAAGAAGAGACCGCATCAATCAACACATCCACACCAGGGCATGAAAATATCTCAGATAACTCCGAAGATTTCGATGAGCCGTCTTCAACGGCCATCATCGCCTCGATGGAATCAAAGGATAAAAATTTCTGACACAACGCATCCAACTCTTGCCACCAGAAATCCTCATCGATGAGCTGGCGGTTAGGTTGATCAACGAGCCCCAACAAGGTGTCTCGAAATACAGGCACCAGCCCAACAAGAAAGTCTACAATAGCCGGCTGAAGCTGATATTCAATCGCTTGGTATTCTTTGAAAAAGCGCTCTAATGGCACTATATAATGCAGCAGACCGGACACATTGGCCATGTAGGCGCTGCCTTTTAAATTATGTAAAACTCTGGAAAACGCCACCAGCTGAGCCTCAATACCCGGTTGCTGCAGCCGCTCTTCAAGTACGTGCAAATACCCCAAAGCTTCTTGCACAAAAATCTCAATAATTTCTGTATCTTCCGACTGCTCACCGGTCAAATCAGCAGAATTTTTGTCTTTAGATAAAGACGCCGTTTGAGATTCCTGCCCGGCATCACGCTCCCCCTCTTCAAGCCCCGTCATCGTGCCGGCTTCAGCTAATTTCCAAGCGGCCGCCTGAACCGACTTATAATCCACCACCGGCACGCGTCGATGAACAAAATCGTCTAATAAATTCGTCACTAATTTGAGTCCGCTTGCAACCAAATCGGTCAATTCTGCGGATACTGGCAAAATACGATCGACTGCGCGGTTCAAAACATTTTCGATTGACCAAGCAAACTCGCCTATTACATGCGCGTTCACCATTCGCCCGCTGCCTTTCAGCGTATGAAACCCCCTTCTCAGTTCTTTTAAAGCAGCAAGATCGTCTGGGTTTGCTTTCCATGTGTTAAAGATGGGGGTAATGTCCTCTAAGATTTCTTGAACTTCTTCGACAAAAATCTCCAAGACATCTTCATCTACAGGCTCTTCATCTACTAGCTCTTCATCTACAGGCCCTTCTTCATCAACAGGGTCTAAAACTGGACACTCTTCTAAAACAGGGCTTTCTGACAAGCTCGCCTCAACAGGAGTGGTTTCAATAGGAGTAGCTTCAATAGGGTTAGGTGCCTTTTTAGTATAACCGGATAAAGCATCCTGCCATCCAAGGTCAGCCGCACACACCAGTGCCTTTTGTAAGACTTCATCACTGGCATTTTCGTTATCCGCAAACAACTCAAGGTAATACTCAACATTGCTAACAATCTCTACGATTTTAGCCAGCTCAACTGCATCGACACTGTCTACAGGCCGATCAAAAAATACCGCACATTGATCCAAAATCGCAGCCGCTAACCTCAGATCAATCACCCTGAGGTTATTGCAAATGCGGCTTAAGCCTTCCACCAGGGTTTGATGATGCTCTTCCTCAAGCTCACCGGCCACCAACGCAGTAATCGACTCTTTGGTAAAAATAAGCTCTTCCAAACAGGAGCTTACCAGCTGTCGTTGAGCACCATCCAAATCCTTTTGCATATCGGATTGTAAATCACGAACAGTCCCTAGATCTTTCGTTTTCAATCCTTGAAAAATAGTATCAACCCACAATAAATCTTGAGAAAACGTTTTAAATTGCTCTTCAGAGACCGGTTGATTTCTTTCAAGGTGCTCCACTAAAGCCGAGACGTGTTTTGCCATAGCAGAAGCCACAAGATCTAATTCCAACATCCCCAATGACGCGGTAATTTGCTTAAGTGGCTCTAAAATACCCTCAAGCGACTGAACCTCTTGGTACCCACTTCGAGCGTATAAATCCATACCCGATTGAACCTGAAGCACCTCTTCTTTAAGCGCATTACTCAATGCCACCAACGCTCGCTTATCTGGCCCCCAATAAGCAGGCAACTTGTCTTCATCCAAAATGATATCGACGGACTCATCCGCTTGCTCATGCAACTGGTAGCGTTTCAAAACAAATTGAACCCAATCACCGGAGCTGCGCGAACTCACGATGGTAAATAACAAAGACCTGAGCAACGTTTGTGGCAACGCTTCATTATCATCTAAACGGTTCAGCTGACTGGAGGCTTGCAGAAACAACCCCAATTGCCCAAGCAAAATTTTATCGGACTGCAACAAGTCCTGAGGGCGGTGTTTTAACACCTCTAAAAAAGCCAATCCCGCTTGCCAAACAACCGCAATCGATGTCGTATTGGATAACTTTTCAAGACGAATCAACACCTTGTACAATTTATCAAGGTGTTCCTCAACATCCACACCATCGATAATATTGGACAAACTGTATTGATATAGCCGGTAAATTTTCTCAAGCAAGTCACCGGAAACAATCGGAGCTGGGGTATTCTCTCGCTGAGAGGCACCCCTTATTGTTTTTTCTCTAACACTCAGCCCCTGAAAATCAGGTGGGTTGTATAGACCACTGGTTTGAAGGGGCGATTCCCCTCGAGCGCTGCGCAACTCATTAATTAACGATACGATTTCCTGAGGGTATTCATTCCCTAACACACGCACATGCTGCAAATATTCAGGCAGCTTTAAAATGCCCTGCATCATCAGCTGCAACACATTCTGTTGTTTTTCGAGCGCTTCGTTGAGAATAAGATCGGCTAACGTCTCAACTTCCTGAGCCAAACACTCAGCACTGAATAATTCGACGACCCTAAGAATACCCGTTACTTGATGCAGGTGAGACCGACATAACGACAGTTTTTCCACATCATAGTCAGACGCCACATAGGACTCAAGAGCCACCTCAGCCTCTTTCAAAGTCAACTCAATTTGGCTTTGTACTCGTTCAAGATGAAGAAAATCTGGGAAGTTGGCCATAACCCCTAATTCCTAATCGGAGCGTCAATGCACGCCTCGCCTGCTTAAGACTCCAAACCAGCGCCATGTGATTTAGGTATTTAAAGCCTGATACCGACGTTCTCATTTGGGAAGCCAGCTCATTCAGATAACCAATCGACTGAGACGTGACTGAGGTCACTTCCGTGGTTTGAGAAGTAATTTCTTGAATGACATTCATCGTTTTTGAAATCTGACCAGCGGAACCGGCTTGCTGGCGAGCTGCATTCGATATGTTCTGAATTAATTGCGCTAAGTTAGTCGATACCGTTTCAATTTCGCCCAGTGCAACCCCCGCATCCTCGGCCTGATCAGCACCACGTACCACCTGAGTTGTGGTTTGTTCCATGGAAATAACCGCTTCATGAGTATCGGTTTGAATGGTTTTTACCAGGGCTTCAATCTGTTTTGTTGCAGCGGAGGCACGTTCCGCCAAACGCTGAACCTCATCCGCCACCACCGCAAAGCCTCGACCGGCATCCCCTGCCATCGATGCCTGAATGGCCGCATTCAATGCCAAAATGTTGGTTTGATCTGCAATGTCGTTAATCAACGAAACAATGTCACCAATTTCCTGGGATGACTCACCTAAGCGTTTAATTCGCTTGGACGTATCTTGAATCTGCTCACGAATCGTATCCATACCGCGAATGGTCGCCTGTACCACGTCGGTGCCTTTTTTTGCAATACTCACTGAGCGTTCCGCAACCGCAGCCGATTCCAGAGCGTTTGCAGATACCTGATCAATAGACAAGGCCATTTCATTAATCGCCGCAGAAGCGCCCGCAATTTCTTGAGCCTGATGATCTGAAGCTTCTGCCAACGCTTTGGCGGTACCTTCCGTTTCTTCGGCGGCATTACTGACTTGCACCGACGTTTGATTGATCGTTGATACCAAACTCCTGAGCTGATCAATGGTAAAGTTAATGGAATCTGCGATCGCACCGGTAAAATCTTCTGTCACAGTCGTTTCTACGGTCAAATCACCATCTGCCAAATCCCCCAATTCATCTAATAACCTTAAGATGGCTTGCTGGTTGCGCTGGTTCGCCTGCTCTTCTTCCGCACGCATTTGCGCTTCTGCTTCAAATAATGAGCGTGTTTTCTTGTTGGCTTCAGAAAACATAAAACCCAGAATCGCCACACCCATGATGGCAATCACAACACCTAAGACAATCAAAAGACGTCCCAGCTCTTCTTTCTCTAAACCCATCTGGAGCTCTTCTGCAATCAAGGCCAACGCATTCATACGCTGCAACACATCAACTTCATTTGTTTTGATTGCTTTAATTGTTTTCGCTTCTTTCAAAATAGGCACAATTAATGTGTTGGCCTGTTTGTAAAGCTTATCAATTGAGGATAAAGCATCATTGATGGCTGAAGCATTAGAGCGGGGAATATCAATCCCTTTCAAGCGCAGACTTTGTTCTTTCAATGTGCGCTGAAAAGATTCCACTTTTTTTGCCAAATTAATAACATCAACATTTTCCTGCGTACGAAAAACACCGAAAACGCCATCCAAATCTCGCATAATTGTTTCAGCAAGAACGATTTGGCTTTGAGCCTTAACGACATCTGATGCCAGGGCTTTAGAATCCATGAGTTTGTTCACGACGGTTTCATAATGCGATTGAATTTTTGGGAAAAGTGCATTCAATGACAACGCTGATTGATACATTTTCAGATAATCAATTTGACGTTCACTGGTCGACAACAAAATAGAATTCACGACCTGCCAGTTTTGGCTTAATTCAATTACAGACGCTCGATTCTCAGCAACAGTAGGAAATGTTTTTGTCAACGATTGCGACTCTGAGTCATACCCCATTGCGCCAACGATGGCAGAGAAATCTTCTCGAGACTTGGATAGCACCGAAAAATCTTCCGCAGAGCCGGAAACAGCACCTGAAACATGAAGAGAAATACGCTCTGACAGCAAACGCAATGCCGTTACATCATCGATAAACTTGCCTTTTACATTCAGCAAGCTGCCTGCGTACCAAAAAACAGAAAGGGAGACCAAAAGACAAACAACAAGAATGACGACATACTTTAGGTAAACCGCCGACGCTTCATTCCCTTCTTTTCGAGGATTTAATAATGACATTGGCAGCTCCTAGCCATACTCCTAACATCCATCAATAGATTGCATAAAGATTCATTAACATAAATATGTTCGCTATAACAACAATAGCCAAGAATCGGCCATTTCACCTAAATAATTATTAATTAAATACGCGTTCTTCTGCTTCTAGCGTCATGAATTCAGTATTTTTAAATAACAACAAAGGACTGAAGATCGGCCATTTCTTCTCTCCGACGGAGTACCCTCCGGTAATAAAAGGCCGTATGTGTTGATCCATCACTCTGACTTGTGGCAAAAAACTATCAACTAAGAAATGCTGCATACCCAACACTTCATCAACGATAACACCGGCCACATGCTCATTAGACTCAATCAAAAAAAGACGCTGTCTTTTTAATTGCACCGCACTCATTCGACCATAAAAAAACTGCATTAAATCGATCACAGGTACCAAGCGCCCCCGAACATTGCCCAATCCTTTTACCCAAGGATGAACTCCTGGGACAGTGGTCAATCGAGGAATTTCCAAAATTTCAGCAATTTCATCGATAGGGCTGACATAATAAAAACCGTTTAAAGAAAAACCAATGCCAGACCAACTTTTTTGTGGCTCTCGACTTAACGGCAATACAGGCTGACGCTCCCGGACTTGGTGATCCAAATCAACCAACATTTGAAAAGCCTTGCTATTTTTTGGCACGACTCAACACCCCTAATCCATGGCTTTTTTGATCGTTTCAATCAGCAATGTTTCATCAATAGGCTTGGTTAAATAATCTTTCGCACCCTGGCGATGACCCCATACCTTATCAGCATGCTGATCTTTCGTGGTCACAATTATGACGGGAATATGCGCAGTTTCTTGACTTTTTGTCAGTTGACGAGTGGCTTGAAAACCATTGAGGCCCGGCATCACCACATCCATTAAAATAAGGTCTGGCTGGATTTCTTGTGCCTTTTCCAGGCCCTCAACCGCATTTTCTGCCACGATTACTTCAAATCCGTGTTTTTCTAAAATGCTGCTAAACCGGTACGAATCCGTTGGCGAATCATCAACTATTAAAATCTGTACCATTACTGATCCACGTATTTTTTGATCGCACCTAACAGCTCATCTTTACTGAAAGGTTTTGTCAGGTATTCATCTGATCCGACAATCCGGCCCTTCGCTTTATCAAACAAACCATCCTTACTCGACAACATGATGACAGGCGTTGATTTAAAAACACTGTTGTTTTTAATTAACGCGCAAGTTTGGTAGCCATCCAGACGAGGCATCATGATATCAACAAAAATAATATTAGGATGAGTGTCCGCAATTTTGGCTAACGCATCAAAGCCATCAATGGCCGTAATCACTTCACAGCCCACTTTTTTCAGTAAGGTTTCAGCCGTTCGTCGGATGGTTTTACTGTCATCGATAACCATCACTTTTAAATTTTCAAATTCCATTACAGAGAGCCTTGATTTATCCTGCACCGATCGACCGACTCTGATTGAACCCGATCGACTAATAGTGCGTCGTTTTTACGCCTATCCCTAATTAGTTATAATCTGCGATTTTGGTTAGCGCAAACCGATTCCAATGATAATGTCTACTGCTGTGCAAATTTATACCTAAAAAGCCGCATGCAGGCTTAAAACGACTCGACAAAAACGTAAGGCAAATAAATAGCAAGGCAAGCAAAGGAAACAACCATGACATTGAAAGTCGGGATCATTATGGATCCCATCCAAAACATGCAATATCAAAAAGACAGCACTCTCGCCATGTGCTGGGAAGCCGAACATCGGGATTGGACGTTATTCCATATTTTGGCGGAAGACTTATATCTAGAAAATGAATCCTGCTATGCCAATGCCCAGGCCCTAACAACCTACCAAGACCCAAAAAAATGGTATCGGCTGGCCCAAAAACAACAGATGGCCATCGATACATTCGATGTCCTCTTAATGCGCAAAGACCCTCCCTTTGACATGACTTATGTTCATGCCACTTACTTCCTAGAAAAAGCTCAGGAACAAGGCGTTTTAGTGGTCAACAATCCAAAAAGTCTGCGCGATCATAATGAAAAGTTATTAGCGCTCAAGTTCCCTAATTGCTGCACAGACACCCTGGTATCAAGCCAACCCGGACCTATTCAGGACTTTTCAAAGCAGCACGGCGATATTATTTTAAAACCTCTGGATGGCATGGGTGGGCGGGGAATTTTCAAAGTAAATGCCTCTGGAGAAAACTTATCGAGCTGCATCGAGTTATTAACCGATCATTACCGTCAACCCATCATGGCGCAACGTTTTATCCCAGACATTTCTGCTGGCGACAAGCGCATTTTAATGGTCAATGGGCACCCTATTCCCTACGCCTTAGCCAGGATTCCCAAAGCCGGTGAAATACGAGGCAACCTGGCAGCAGGGGGCACAGGAAAAGGTCAGCCCCTATCTCAGCGCGACCAAGAGATCGCCGAGACTGTGGGACCATTTTTACGTCAGGAAGGGATCTTATTCGCAGGTTTGGATGTGATCGGAGACTATCTCACAGAAGTCAATATCACCAGCCCAACGTGTATCCGAGAGCTAGACGCGCAATTCAACCTCAACATTGCCCGTAATCTGCTAGACGCTATCGAAAAAACATTATGAAAAAACATATATGAAAAAGCGTTATAAAAAAACAGGATGAGGTTGCAACTTAGCCCTTAAGCATCAATGACACCCGCTATACTGAACGGATAAAACACCACTCCGTCTTATTTTCTATGGCTCAAACCTTATCAACACCCTTAAATCCTCAGCCACTTCACGCGGCACACGATGGAATGCATTTTGCCATGTTTATAGCCCTTGCTGTCCATGGCATCCTGATTTTTGGTCTTGCGTTTACCCCACCCCCACCGCCCCCCCCTGCGGCCTCGTTAGAAGTCACATTGGCCAGCTTCAAACACGACAAAGCCCCTGATGAGGCCGACTTCATTGCCCAAGCCAATCAGCAAGGCAGCGGCACCTTGGATGAAGCTGCATTACCCTCCACTACCGAGCTAGCGGATTTCCAAAGCAACGAAGCGCATGTCATTACCCCACCAAAACCCCAGCAAAAAGCCACCTCAAGCCCCAAATCCCACAACATCATCACATCAAGGCTCAGCCACCAAAAAGAGGACGCGTTAGAAGACAAACCAGAAGAAGAGGCTGCAGAGCAGACCCCCGAAACCGAGTGGTGGTCCATTACAGAACGCAGCAAAGAGATCGCCAGCCTAGAAGCCCAGCTAAGAGAATCGCTTCAGTTACATGCCAAGCGGCCTAAAATTCGACAAGTAACCGCCGCCTCCACCCGACAATCCGATGATGCTGAGTATCTAGATGCTTGGCGCAATAAAGTGGAAGCCATTGCCAACCAAAACTACCCCCAGTTAGGCATCGATCAACTTTGGGGTGAGCTCAGATTAATGGTCGCCGTCAATAAAAATGGCACCATTCACAGCATCAAGCTGCTCGAATCGTCCGGTATAGAGCAACTCGATAAGGCCGCCCTTCGAATTGTAAGAATGGCCGCGCCCTTTGACCCCTTCCCACCTGAGATGCGCAAAAATACCGATATCCTGCAGATCATCCGCACCTGGCGCAACGAGGCCGGTCGCTATGTTGCGGAATTTGAATAAGCCGAATAATTCCCAGGCAATCAAGGACACTTTACAAACCAAGGTCACTTTACAAACAGAGCAAACTTGCATATCGTATGGCCTGTTTTCAATGAGACGCGCTTTTTCTAGGCAACAATCGAATCCGAGGCAATGATGGAATCTTTGAACAGCATTCAAATGGAAATGACTCAGCCAATCGACTTAATGACCCCATCTAACCATTTACTTGTCGCCTTACCACAACTGTCAGACCCCTATTTTTCACAATCGATCACCTTGCTGTGTGAACATAATGACACCGGCGCCTTGGGCCTCGTAGTGAACCGTCCTTCTGATAACACCTTAGGTGACATGCTCAAACAGCTGGGCCTGCCTTGCCCTGAACATTTAGAACATCGAAAAGTCTACAATGGTGGCCCCGTCGGCCTTGAGCGTGGTTTTGTATTGCACACAGATCAATCTGAATGGCGCAACACCATTGACTTGAGAGCCGATGGTTCCTTAAAACTGACCACCTCAAGAGACATTATTGAAGCCATTGGTAACGATGCCGGCCCAGATCAATTCATGCTGGTATTCGGCTATGCCGGTTGGGCCGCCGGCCAATTAGAACAGGAAATGGACAAAAATGCCTGGATAACCACACAAATAGGGCAAGATTTATTGTTCAACACGCCCCCAGAAGACCGTTGGCACAAAGCGATCAACTCTTTGGGCTTTAATATGTCCCAACTCAGCCCTGAAGTTGGGCACTGTTAAAGGCATCTCTGTTTACCAATCATGCCGACCAGCATCTTGGCGTTCGATTTTGGCCACAAAAAAATCGGCATCGCATTTGGCCAATCCATTACGGGCACCGCCAACCCGATCAACGTCTTACACTACAAATCCGACCAAGCCTTATGGCCCAAACTTGAGCCTTACATCACACAATGGCACCCCACTCACTTGCTAGTCGGCATCCCCTTGAATATGGATGACAGCCCCAGTGACATGACGGTCGCCTGCCAAGATTTTTGTCGCTACTTAAAGAAACACACCCAGCTCCCTGTGATCACTATCGATGAGAGGCTCAGCACTCGAGCCGCACGCTGGCAATTAGACAGCAACTCCAACACGTCCAACCGTTCCAAAAAAAACCGCTCTCAGCCTGTCGACGCCATTGCCGCGCAGGTTTTGATCGAGAATTGGTTTCAAGCCCATCAAGGTTAAACGCATATCTCCCCAAGCCAAATAAATACGTCACCCCAAACTTGATTTGGGGTCCAGAGGTGATGGCACTGGGCTTGAGTGAGTGCAGGATGTGACTTGAGAACATTTACCCCTGGATTCCAGATCAAGTCTGGAATGACGAAAAATCAAACAAATCAAAGCGTTCTATCGTGGCGATTCCAGCGGTTACAGTCTAGTCTGTTAGTAGGGCTAAAAGTAACCTCAGGCTAGGACAGCCTGCCAACACTGAACATGAAAACCCAAGATTGGAACCCAGGATGGGAAAGCTGGACATCAACGACTGGATTAAAAAACTGCCAGTCAACAAAAAAAAGAGCAAGACAAATGCACCTCAAATCGGCCTAGAAATGACGCCCAACGCCATTTCTGCGGTTCAACTCACCCCTCAAAAAGATCGCCCAACGTTAAACTTTAATCAGTTATTTTATGGCACCGACGTCGCCGAACGCATTCGCTGTTTAAAAGAGTTTATCGAACCCCAACTACCTAAAAAATACCAATGCAACATGGTCCTCCATCCCTCGTACTACCGCCTGCTGCTGGTCGACGCGCCCGACCTACCCGATGATGCTCCGCCAGATGAATTAAAAGAAACGATGAAATGGCGCATCAAAGATCTGATCAGCGAACCCATCGACAAGGTCGTATTAGATATCATCTCTTTACCCAAAGACGCCTATGAAGGCCGCATGAACATGGTGTACGTCGCTGTGGCGCCAATTCAACAAATTGATGCCTTTCTCGAAGGGCTGAATAATTTTGGCCTAGCGCCCAACAGCATCGACATCCCAGAGATGACCGCCAGCACCCTGTGCTTAAAAATCGACGACAGCCGGCCTTTTGCCTGTATTGGCATTCGAGAGCAAGGCAGCTTTGTTAATGTGATAACAGAATCTCAACTCTACCTAACCCGCAATGTCGATATCTCTCTAGACACCCTACATTCCATTGCTGATGGTGAAGAGCACGCCAGCGAGCAACTGCTATCAGAAGTGCAACGCTCAATGGATTATTACGAAAGCCAATTAGGCAAAGGGCAAATTGAACAAATTATCTTTTTACCTGCCGCCAGCCGAGGCTGCCATGCAACGCTCGAACTGCTGACTGAAAACCTGGACCCACCCGTTTTTGGTATGGACTTAAGCCAAATAATTGAAGCCGAAACTGAACTCAGCGTACCGGAACAAGCTCATGCACTGCCTGCCATTGGCGCAGCAATGCGAGGTTTATAAGATGGCGGAGAACACGTTACAACAAATCAACTTACTGCCTGAACAATACATTCCCAAGCAGGTCCCTCTCAACACACAGCAGATTATACAATACATGGTGTTTTTAACGTTCTTTTTTACCTTGGTGATAGCTTCACAGGTTTGGATTTTAGAGCGCGCAAAAAAAGAAGAAAAGAAAACCTCGCTTGTACTGGAAACCATTGAAAAACATTTACAAGACTTCAAACAAAACAACCCAAAACCCACATTGGATACCAAATTAGAGCAAGAGCTGATTACCATGCGAGAAACGCTGAACACAAAAAAACAAATGCTGAGCCGAGTCAGCGGCTTAACTTTAGAGGACAAACCAGGCTTTTATCGCTACCTCTCAGGATTGGCCAAACAAAAAATTGATGGCCTTTGGCTCACAAAAATTCACATCAAAGACGATGGCAACTTCATCAATATTAATGGCAACACCCTTAATCCAGAAAGCTTACCAAGTTACCTAAAGCGATTAAATCAATCGCGCGCCTTTGCAGGAAAAATATTTGATACCGTCGAACTCAACCGAGCCTCAACCGAAACACCCGAAATCAACTTTACCTTGAAACTGGGTGAAGAAGAGATACCCGCATTAGGCGAGGGCGAAGCAGAATGAGAAAACGCAAGCCCCTACAAATTATCACCGACAAAGTCGACAGCATGAGTTTACGCGAGCGCGCCATTTTAATGGGCGTTGCTTTCATGTGCATTACCTTAGCATGTATTCAATTTGGCCTAGACCCATTGATGAAAGAGACCGCTCAGCGAAAATCCAACATCCAGGCCAAAACCTCAAAAAAGAACGAAGTCGAAAATGAACTGAAAATATTGAAAATTGAATACAGCATTGACCCTAACGAAAGCCTTTATAAAGAAAAAGCCCACTTAGTGAAAAGCATCACGAAGGCCGATCAAGAACTTGATGCCTTAATGTATTCATTAGTCACCCCCCAAAAAATGGTGTCCGTTATTAAAGATTTATTCACCACAGGGGATGACATTGCGCTATTAAGCCTAACAACATTAGAGCCCATGTCTGTAATTTACATCACATCAGGTAACGAAAACGAAACAGAGGCGAACTCCTCAGAAACCTCAAACGCTAACAGCAACAGTGGAACACTGAATGACGAGAACATTCAAGTTCAAGAGCTGTTCCGTCACGGCATTGAAGTCCGCTTTGAAGCCAATTTTCATACCACGTTATCGTATTTAGAAACACTCGAAGATTTAAAGTGGCGCTTTTACTGGCATAACTTGAACTACGAAGTGCAAGAGTTCCCCACTGCGATAGTGACTCTTGAAATACACACGTTCAGTCGGGATCCAGGAGTACTCGGTGTTTAGACATCCCCACCCCCTCTTATGGCTCTTACTGGCCACCCTACTGTCACCTTACCAACCCCTTTGGGCAAACATGCCGTTCAACAATCCTGTCATGGACAAACTCAGTCAACCCACGAATACCAGCAGTAACACTAACAATAGTAACGCTAACAATAGCGCCAGCACTGAGCCATCCGATACACGTGAAACAAGCACAGAAACGACCCCCAACAAACACACCAACACAAAAGAAGGTGCCCAACTAAAAACATTACACAGAGCACTAATGCCATCATCAAGCACATCAGAAACCACTCCTGAAGAAAATGATATGGACACCATTGAAATGGAAGCAACAGCGTTTCCAGACCCAACACAACCGCCTGGTAACTACGCCACTGTGGACTCTGCGATAGAAGAAGATGACAACGAACAATCGAATACCGAAACATTACGCCTCTATCAAATTTTACAAGGCATCGACGGGCTTACGGCTATTATTAATGGAGAGCGATTAAAAGTGAACGATCGTATTGGCGGCAAAGAACTGATTAAGATCAGCCTCTACGGAGTCGTACTCAGTGATGGCATCAATCAATTTGAAATTTCACTGTTTAATCAAAAACGATCCGAACCCGAACACGCTCAAGACAACAATGATCCAGAAGACAACAATGATCCAGAAGGCAATAACGCCATCGAAAGCAGTATAGAGGGAAGTAGCAATGCCACGGAAAATGCCACGCAATAACAGGCGCCTCATCATATACTTATGGCCTCTGCTCTGCATTTGCCTGCTGGCCAGCTGCCGCAGTCAACCCGAGATTGCTCCCACGCTCCCAGAATTGGTCGATTCAACCTACTCCAAAGCCTTTAAAGCTCAAAAGGCCATTGAAAAAGAGGCCAGTGCAAACAACAGCAATACAGAAGACGTCAGTACGGCTGAAAACACGATAACGCCAGAAGACGAAGCGGACCGATTTAACATTGCTGCAAACGAAGTACCAACCGCTGATTTTTTTCTCAGCCTGGTGCAAGAGCTGGATACGAATATTGTCGTCCATCCAGAGGTGACCGGCACTTTATCGATCAACTTAAAGAACGTGACCTTGACTGACATTTTAAAGGCCGCGCAAGACATTTATGGCTTACACATCGAAGAAGAAAATGAGGTTTATTTTATTTACCCGGCGCAACTCTCTACCCGAATATATCAACTCAACTACATTAACCTGAAACGGACTGGCTCATCATCCATGAGTGTGTCCAGTGGCCAGATCTCTTCCAGCTCCGACTCCAGTGCAGGAAGCTCCAGCAGTGGCACCGAAATCACAACCGAAACAGAAGTTGATTTTTGGGATGACATTGAAAACACCTTAAGCTCGGTGTTAGGCAACGGGGAAGGTCGCGAAGTCGTCGTCAACCCGCACAGTGGCATTGTGGTAATCAAGGCCGATCAGGCTGAACACAGGGCCATTGAAGCCTTTTTAAATCGTGCTCAAGCTAACTTACAACGCCAGGTCGTGATCGAAGCCAAAGTCTTAGAAGTCACGCTCAGCGACAGCTTCCAAAGCGGCATCCAATGGAGTGCTCTGGGCACGCCCGGTGGCGCCTTTCCCGATTCAGAAGGCAATCTACTGACCAAAGCCGTGCAGGTAACCCAATCAAGCGCCAATGTCCTCAATCAACAAAATGATCTAGAGGGCATTTTTGCAATTAACTTAGCACTGCGTGAATTCTCAACCATCATCTCCATGTTAGAGACACAAGGTGAAGTCAGCGTGCTGTCCAGCCCACGTATTTCAACTGTGAACAATCAAAAAGCCGTAATTAAAGTCGGGACTGACGAATTTTTTGTCACCGAAGTGAGCCAAAACACCACTACCAGCGCCACTGACACCATCACCTCACCCGAAGTCACGTTAACGCCCTTTTTCTCAGGCATTGCCTTAGACGTAACCCCTCAAATCAGCTCAGAACAAGAAGTCATCTTGCATGTTCATCCAACGGTCAGCGAAGTGCGCGATGTAGATAAAACCATTGATTTAGGCGACAACAACATCCTAAAACTACCATTAGCTTTCAGCAGCATTCGGGAGTCCGACAGCATCATTAAAGCCCGCAACAACGAAGTGGTGATCTTAGGCGGTCTGCTCAAATCCAATGAAACCAACCAACAAGCCAATACGCCTTGGGTCTCCAGAATCCCCATTTTTGGTAATTTATTTAAACAAAGTGAGACCATTACAGAAAAAAGCGAATTGGTTATTTTATTAAAACCCATAGTGGTGGAAAATTTCACGTGGCGTACCCTGCTTGAAGATAGCCAGAATTTTTTAAACCGACCAAATCCAAGGCCAAAAACACCCACTACAACGGTTTTTAAATAATATTCCGATCTATAATAAACATGTTCGCAATAAATACAGGTTTTTATTTCACCGAAGCAGCGATAACCGATGGAATTTAAAAAGCACCCCAGCGTTGGCGAAATTCTCATTCAACAAGGCATCATTTCAGAAGGCCAGTTTAACCTGGCCGAAAATGAACGCAAAGCCAGTGGTCGCTCCCTGGGTAAGGTCTTAATTGATTTAGGCTTCATTGATGAAAGCCGACTCATCGAAGTGCAATCCGAAAAGCTGAACCTGCCTTTCATTGATCTAAAAAGCTACCCGATTCAAGCCGAGCTCGTTAAAAAAATCTCAGAACCCCAAGCTCGAAAATTCAGGGCCATTGTTTTAAAAGAGGACTTAGGTACTTTCCAAGTCGGGGTAGTCGACCCATTCGACCTTTTTGCCATCGATGAAATCAAGCGCGCAATGGGTGGCAAAGTAGAATTAGCCTTGGTTCGTGAAAACGACTTAGAAACGGCTTTTGATAATCACTACACCAACGAAGAAGAGTTCTCCAATCTCGCTGAAGAGCTCAGCTCTGAAATCGACGACAGCGATTTAATGTTTTCGCTGAACGCCTTAGCCAACAGCACCGATCAAAGCGATGCTCCCGTGGTGCGTTTCATTGAAAATATTTTTTCCGATGCCATTCGGCAAAAAGCCTCCGACATTCACATCGAACCCGAAGAAAGCCTGATCCGCATCCGCTTGCGTGTCGACGGCAGCTTACAAGAGCGCATTTTGAATGAAAAGAAAGTGGCCACCGCCGTGGTTATGCGACTCAAAATCATGTCTGAACTGGATATCTCTGAAAAGCGAAAACCCCAAGACGGCCGCTTTCAAATGAGTTTGAAAGGCCGACGGCTGGACGTGCGGGTCTCAACCATGCCCACCCCCTATGGTGAGTCCGTGGTGATGCGCCTCCTCGATCAAAGCTCGGTTGAGCTGGACATCAATGCGCTGGACATGCCGCCCGACATCGATGAGCGTTTCCGCATGTTGATCACCCGCCCCCACGGCATGTTTTTGGTGACTGGCCCCACGGGCAGTGGTAAAACCACCACTCTCTATTCGGCATTGAACGAACTCAATGTGCCTGAGAAAAAAATCATCACCGCCGAAGATCCGATTGAATACCGCATGGAGCGGATCACTCAGGTTCAGGTCAATGCCAAAGTGGGCCTAACGTTTGCCAGTGTTCTCAGAGCGGCGTTACGCCAAGATCCAGACATTGTCTTAGTCGGTGAGATTCGAGACGCTGAGACCGCCGAAATCGGGCTCAAAGCCGCCATGACCGGTCACTTTGTCTTATCAACCTTACACACCAACGATGCGATCAGTTCGGCGTTTCGCTTGGTCGATATGGGCGCCAAGGCCTTTGTGGTCGGCTCCAGTGTGTTAGGATTTATGGCACAACGTTTAATAAAAAAATTATGTACCGAATGCCAAGAAACACACGTGCCGGATCATCGCGAAACCGCTTGGATCAAAGCCATTGCCGGCAGCGAAGCGGAAGCGCAAAAAGCCTTAGATGCCACCTATAAGAAAGGGAAAGGCTGTAGTTTTTGCAACAATTCGGGTTATAAAGGACGTAAAGGGGCTTATGAATTATTGCAAATGGATGAGTCCTTATCTCGAGCCTTACAAAATCAAGACACCGAAGGCTTTATCAGAGCTGCTAAAAAGCAACCTGGCTATTCAACACTGTCCCAATGTGCGCTGGGGTATGCCATGAACGGCATCACGTCACTGGATGAAGTCTTTAAGCTCGCCACCTCAGACAGCATGGTCAGCGGATCTGAGTCAACGGATACCGAAGACTGTGCCGATGATGTGAGTGGTTCCGATAACAGTGCCGTCGCTGAACCCAGCTCGACATCAACCCCTGCAAACAACAACCCCAAGCCCGACCCACAAGAATTCACCTTATCACTCGATCCTGAATAAACCCTAAACCCAAAATAAACCCAACAACCCGGATCCCCATCATGCCTAAATTTTCTTACAAAGCACGAGGCAGCTCTGGGATTGTTGAAGGGGTATTGGATGCCGCTGATCGCAACGAAGCCGGTGAGGCCTTATTACAAAAAAACCTGATGCCCATTGCTATTGAATTGCATATCGAGAAAAAAGACGTCGGTAATGGGTTGGTTGAGTTTCTCAACAGTCTTAATCAAGATAAAAAACCCAAAATAGAAACCCTGATTATTTTTGCCCGACAAATGTCGGCCTTAATGCGCGCCGGCGTCCCCTTATTGACGGCCTTACGCGGCCTGTCAGGATCCGTCCGCGGCAAAGTGCTTTCCGATCGACTCGGTGAAATTGCCGATGACATCCAAGGCGGCTCCTCCCTCACAATCGCGTTTCAAAAGCACACCGATATTTTCGACAACATCTTGGTTGCCTTTATTCATGTTGGTGAGAATACGGGGAAGTTGGAAGACACCTTCACCCAAATTGCCAAATACCTGGAAATGGACCGGGACACCAAAAAACGAATTAAGCAAGCCACCCGCTACCCCAAAATTGTTGTTATTGGCCTGAGTGTCGCCATGGTAGTGATGAACATTTTTGTGATTCCCAACTTTGCCAAAGTCTTCGAAAAGCTGGGCTCCGATCTGCCTTTAATGACGCGCATTTTATTAGGAACCTCAAACTTCACCGTCAATTATTGGTGGATCATTGCGATTTTAGGTGTGGGTGGTTTCATCTTATTAAAACAGTGGATCAACACCAAAGAAGGCC
>CAZECE010000037.1:0-19247 GCA_964510525.1 uncultured Pseudomonadales bacterium
GTTCTTGTAGCGGTAAAGCGCGTTGTTGATTACAACGTAAAAGTGCGTCCTAAGGCTGATGGCTCAGGCGCAGACTTGGCGAACGTAAAAATGTCTATCAACCCATTTTGTGAAATTGCGGTTGAAGAGGCGGTTCGACTAAAAGAAAAAGGCGTAGCTAGCGAAATTGTGGTGGTTTCCATTGGCCCTAAAGTGTGCCAAGAGCAAATTCGTACCGCGCTGGCCTTGGGCGCTGATCGGGGTGTGTTGATCGAAACCGAGACCTTTCCTGAGCCGCTTGGGGTGGCCAAGTTGTTAAATGCCGTTGTTAAAGAAGAGCAGCCTGATCTGATTATCTTGGGTAAACAGTCTATTGATGGCGATAATAATCAAACCGGTCAGATGCTGGGGGCTTTAACTGGTTATGGTCAGGGTACTTTTGCTTCAGAAGTGTCCGTTGAAGAAGGTAAGGTCAGTGTGACCCGAGAAATCGATGGTGGTTTGCAGACGGTCAAGTTGAGTGTGCCGGCCATTGTCACGACGGATCTTCGATTAAACGAACCTCGTTATGCGTCATTGCCTAATATCATGAAAGCTAAGAAAAAGCCCTTGGACATCAAAACACCCGCTGATCTTGGTGTGGATGTGACCCCAAGAACCCAGGTAATCGCGGTCGAGCCACCGGCTGAGCGCCAAGCGGGTATTAAAGTTAGTAGTGTTGAAGAATTGGTCGATAAATTGAAAAATGAAGCCAAGGTCATTGGTTAAAGCTGACTTGGATTAAAAGCTGACTTAATTAATTGAGGAAAAAATATGAGTATTTTGATTTACGCCGAGCATGATGGTCAAAGTTTGAAAGCCACAACGGCGTCTTTGGTGGCCGCGGCCAATGCCATTGGTGGTGATGTGACAGTTTTAGTGGCTGGTCAAGGTGTCCAAAGCATCGCTGAAGCCGCACAAAGTATTGCGGGTGTCAGCAAGGTCTTGGTGGCCGATGATGCGGCTTATCAGTACCAATTGGCTGAAAATGTGGCTTTGCTGGTGGCAGAAATCGGCAAGTCTTATCAGCACGTGATAGCAGCGGCCAGCACCACAGGTAAAAACTTCATACCGCGTGCTGCGGCTTTATTGGATGTGCAGCCGGTTTCCGATGTCATTGGTGTGGTGGACGCCGATACGTTTAAACGGCCGATTTATGCTGGCAATGCGATTGAGACAGTTAAAATCAATGACGCGATTAAAGTCATGACCGTTCGGCCAACGTCTTTTGATGCCGTGGCCTTAGAAGGTGGGTCGGCTGCGCTGGAGACGGCTTCGAGTACTGAGTCTGCTGGCGTGTCTGAATTTGTCAGTGAAGCGCTGGCTGAAAGTGATCGTCCTGAACTGGGCAGTGCCCGGGTGGTGATCTCGGGTGGTCGCGGCATGCAAAATGGTGAGAACTTTAAAATATTAGAGTCTCTTGCAGACAAATTAGGCGCAGCCCTGGGCGCGTCTCGTGCGGCCGTCGATGCGGGCTTTGTGCCGAACGATATGCAGGTAGGTCAAACAGGTAAAATCGTCGCGCCAGAGCTGTATATTGCTGTGGGTATCTCGGGTGCTATTCAGCATTTGGCGGGTATGAAAGACAGTAAGGTCATTGTTGCCATCAACAAAGATGAAGAGGCGCCGATTTTTCAGGTGGCCGATTATGGATTGGTAGCTGATTTGTTTGAAGCCGTGCCTGAAATGGATAAGCTGCTGGCTTAACAGCGGTTAAAATTTTCTTGGCCGATTTTCTGAAGAGGCTGCACGTATCCAGTGCAGCCTTTTTTTGAGTGCGGCACCAATGGCCTGTTTCAGGCTGGGTTGGAAGTCTGTGCTTTTTTCGGGTGCCTGAGCTGGGTTTAAATCCACGGTTTTCATCTGACTGAAGGCGGTTATTTGGCCAAGATAGAATCGCAGGATGGGTTCCAGCCCTTCGTCTTTTTTCTGGTTGATAAAGGCTAAGAAGGCATTTTGAAAATCGGACCCTTGCAAGTGGCAAAATGGGTAATCGCCCGGATATCGTTGCAGAAAGTTGACCAGATTGTCGATTCGGAATTCGATGTGCGTTGGGCAGGTCTGACTGGAAAAATATTTCAGCACATCGTGGATTAGGTCGCGCTTGATCGAGATGTCGTTTTCGCTGATGGATTTGTGGTGATCTTTGGCTTGCTCCAATTTACAAGCCACGCTTTGTTTCTCTTTGAGTTTGAGCTTTTCTAACTTTAATGTCTGGATCACTCGTCTTACCACCTTCCCTAATTAGCTTCTCAGCTCCCTAATTTGCGCTAACTCTTTATTGGACTGCACAGAATTCACAGAATTAAAGTGTGCTGAGTTGCGCCCTGTTTGGCAGTATAAAAAGAGCGATGGGTTGAGTGCTATGGCTGATAACATTTTGCTGCTGAATAGATACGCGCTTTTACAACTCATCCGAATTAACACCTGTTGGCCTGGTAATTGCTCTATGGCTTAGTAGCTGCTGTTTTACTGAGCCACTTGTTTTGCTTAGCAAAGGCCGTAACTCATTACGTAAACATTATTATTGCGAATTTATTATTGCGAATTTGGAGCGATTAGAATGCAACCTAACCCCGCGATGCCCTTGCTGGATCTTGGTCTTGGTATTAAAAGTGCGCCTGATAAGGCGGGATTGTCTAAGGAGAGATTGTCTAAGGAAGGGTTGCCTAATGAAGAGCAGGCGGGAGGGAATCAGCAAGTTATTGATTCGAATAATAAAAACTCTACTGCCGAACCAGCAAACTCCGCATCAAACTCAGCATCAAATCAAGAGGCTTCAGAGTTTGATCAGGTTTTAAACTCACAAGTTGACAGCTTGGTAAAAGAAGATGCCGTGGGCTCTGAGTTCGCTGAGCTGAGCTTAGCGTCTCAGGGTATGTCTCTTAATCGTGAAGCATTAACCACTGAAGATCTGGGAGCAGGGGTAAACCGTCGTGAAGGCATCGGAGAAATGTTGCCGGTTATGGGGCTGGAAGCGGACTCGACGCAGGCAAGTTTTGTTGACGGTGCCGAAGGGTTACCGCAGGCAGTGGCCTCGTCATCATCAAAAGAGGCTTTGTTGGCTGCAAAGCCAGAGCTTGACCCCCATCAGGCTAATCAGTTGAGTGCAAAACAAGCGGCGCTTTTGAGGTCTTTAGAGTCTCAGGCGGCATCTGCGGCAACTGCAGTTAATGGAGAGAGTGATCATGGTTTGGACCAGCTGGATGAACTGGGTCTGAATGATTTAGACCAGAAAGTCGCGTCCATGCGGTTGGGGAGTCGTAAAGAGGAAGGGGTGGTTGATTTAGCGAAGGTGTTATCTTCTGAGGCGGAAGGTGGTGCTCTTGAAAAATTATCGACGTCTAAAGCGGGTCAAAATACTTCTTCTGGTAACACGGGCAATAGCGCTTTACCGATGCAGGCTAACATGTCACAGCCATCAGGGGTGAATACCACGGCTGGTCTTGAACAAAAACCGGAGGTTTTTACAAAATTGCATACGGCTATCTCAAGACCGGAATGGGCTGAAGCCTTTCAAGGGCGCGTCAGTTGGGTGATGAAGCAAGATGCCCCAGGGGCCATGATTATGATTGATCCGCCTGAGCTGGGTCCGATTCGCGTTGAAATCAATCGCTCTGCAGAGCAGGTTCAGCTGACTTTTTATGTCAATCATGCCACCACGAAAGACGTCTTGGAAAGCCAGCTCGCACGCTTGCGGGAGTCGTTAGGGGCTGATGGTCAGCAGGTTGACGTTGATGTTCGGGAAGAGTCTGAGCAAGGAGCTTCTGGTGAGGGGCGCTTAGGCGATGGGGCATCAGGTGAAACCGGGCAGGCACGGCAAGGCGCTATTGGACCAGATGGAGAAATGCAAGACGAAGTCACCTCGTTAAGTAAGATAGAGCCGGTGACGGGGTTGTTGGATTTTTATATTTAGCGGGGTATCGGATGCCGGGTTAGTGAACCGCTTTTTGCAGGGCTTCTAAGCGGGTTTGGCAGAGCTGAGTGCCGGACATTAATTCAAATACCCCAAGGCGATCCAAGCTTCTGTGCGCCTGCTTCGTGGGTTTAACGATATAAACTGTACGACCCAGTGCAATGGACTCTTTGATGGCATTTTCAATCGCCAGCGATACTGAGACATCGATCAGTGGGACAGAGCTCAAGTCCAAGACCACGGACTCATAGGGCAACTCTGAATGTTGTTGTCGGGAGATCACTTTGGCGACGCCAAAAATCATTGGTCCGCTTAGATAGATCAATAGGACACGCCCTTCTGCGCTGTCTAATAAGGCTTTTTCCTGCTTAGAAAGAGAGATATCGTCGTCGGCGTCGCTGATGGCTTTGACGTTCTTGGCTTGGAGTGCGCTGAGTTTTTCAATCGTTAGAATATTGGCAATAAAAACCCCTAAACCGACGGCGACAATCAAATCAACAAAGATCGTCAGCAGCATCACGCCGTACATGATTAAGGCCGCATGCTTGCTGGCTTTGTGAGCGCGTTTAACAAAGCTCCAGTCTAATATATCGACGCCTACTTTGATGGCAATGCCGGCTAACACGGCCAGCGGTATGTGTTTCAGTAAATGGGAGGCTCCCAGTACAAACACGACCAGAGAAAGGGCGCGTATTAATCCTGAGACAGCGGTGCGTGCGCCACATTGAATGTTCACAATGGTGCCCATCGTGGCACCCGCGCCAGGTAAGCCCCCTAAAATCCCCGATAGCAAGTTGCCGATACCTTGGCCAATCAGTTCTTTGTTAGGCTTATGCTCAACTCGAGTCAGGCTATCAGAAATGACAGCCGTTAATAGGGAGTCGATGCAACCGAGTGTACCTAAAACAATGCCATCAACCAGCATGGACGTGATTTGCTCTGGGGTAAAGTGCGGTAGCTGTAGGCTGGGTAGGCTAATGGAAATTTGCCCAATACGTTGAATGTCGGCATGTTCAAAGAGAAAAATTGACATCAAGGTGATGATAATGAGTGCAGTTAGTTGCGCCGGAATGTATTTTTTCAATTTTTTTGGCATAAAAAACAATAGGAGTAACGTCATCAACCCAAGGAGTGCTTCATTCGGGTTTACTTGGCGAGCTAACTCAGGGAAGGCATGGAGCACACCCATGACCCCGCCTGGGGGGATGGGCTGACCTAAGAGTGGCGCTAATTGCAAGATGATTAAAATCACCCCGACACCGGACATAAATCCGGAGACCACGCTGTAGGGCATCAGGGTGATGTAATTCCCCAGTTTTAGCGCACCAATCAGTATTTGAAAGACACCGGCGATCATCACCACAGTAAACGCCATGGCGATTCCGTTATCAGGGTGTTGTGCCACTAAATTCGTCACAACGGCGGTCATGACCACGGTCATTGGGCCTGTGGGCTCAGAAATCAGGGTGGGGGTGCCGCCAAAGAGAGCGGCAAAAAAACCAATGATAATGGCACCATAGAGTCCAGCTTCGGGCCCAACGCCCGAGGCCACACCAAAGGTCAACGCTAAGGGTAAGGAGACGATAGCAGCTGTTAGCCCCCCATATAGGTCGCCTTTTAAGCTGCTCAGGTTGAGCGTATTCAAAAAAAACATGCGAATGATATTACTCAATCTGAGCTAAAAAAGCTTCCTCTGAAAGAACGGTCACCTGTAGTTGCTTGGCTTTGGTTAATTTCGATCCGGCTTTGTCGCCTGCAATTAAGTAATCGGTTTGCGCGGATAAGCTGCTGCTGACTTTACCGCCGGCTTTTTGAATCAGGGCTTTGGCTTGATCGCGTGACATCTTACTTAACGTACCGGTCAGTACACAGCGTTTGCCGGCAAAAAAACCCTCTTTTACTGTGTTAGCAGGGGCTTCGGGAGTTGGCCAATGTACGCCGCTGTTTTGCAATTGATCTATTAAAGCCAAGTGTCGTTTTGCGGAAAAAAATGTAATTAGGTTGTGGCAAGCGACAGGGCCAATGTCTGGGACTGCTAACAAGGCTTCTTCATCGGCTGCAATCAAGGAGGGTAAACTTCTAAAGTGTTCGGCCAGCCGTTGGGCGGTGGTTTCTCCAACTTCTCGAATGCCCAATGCATATAAAAATCGAGCGAGCGTTGTGGATTTACTGGTTTCAAGTGCTTCGAGTAAATTGGTGGCTGACTTTTTTCCCATGCGCTCCAATGCGGCGATGTCTTCAATGTTCAGATTGAACAAATCAGCGACATGTTCAATCAGTTTCTGATCGACAAGTTGCTCCACTAATTTATCACCTAAGCCTTCAATATCCATGGCGCGTCTTGAGGCAAAGTGTTTAATCGATTCTTTCATTTGAGCTGAACAGGTGATGCCGCCAGTGCACCGAATAGCGCTTTGATCTTCTTCTTGGGCCAGAGGTGATTCGCAGATCGGGCATTGAGTGGGGAACTGGATTTTTCGAGTGCGTTTGGGGCGTTTCGCTGTAATGGGTTTGACTATTTTGGGGATAACATCGCCCGCTCGATAAACGATTACGGTATCGCCAATGCGAACATCCAGTCGCTCAATTTCATCTTGGTTGTGTAAGGTGGCATTGCGGACGATTACTCCGCCAACTTCAACAGGTGCTAGTTTGGCGACTGGGGTGATGGCGCCGGTTCTGCCGACCTGAAATTCCACATCTAATAACTCAGTGGTGGCTTCAATGGCCGGGAATTTATGAGCGATGGCCCAGCGGGGGGCCCTTGACACAAACCCTAATGTTTCTTGTTGCTCTAGGTGGTTAACTTTATAAACAATACCATCGATTTCGTAGTCGAGATTGGGGCGTTTCTCGAGAAGCTGGTTATAAAAAGCCAGTAAGTCGTCTACATCCATGGCGGTTTGGATTTCAGGATTGATGCGTAAGCCCCAGGTTTTGAGTTTTTGCAGTCGATCCCAGTGAGTCTTTGGAAGTGAGGCGTGGTCAGGTTGGTAATGACCTAAGCCATAAAAATAAATCTCTAAGGGGCGCTTGGCTGTAATCTGTGAGTCCAGCTGTCGCAAGCTTCCAGCAGCCGCATTGCGGGGGTTAGCAAATTTTTTCTCATTAGATTCAAGGCTGTTGTTTAGGGATTCGAAGCCACTCTTACTGATAAAGACTTCGCCACGAACTTCCAGTAAGTCGGGGTAGTCAGATCCAGATAATTGAAGGGGTACCGAGCGGATGGTGCGCACATTTTGGGTGATGTCTTCTCCTTGATGGCCATCGCCCCGAGTGGCCGCTTGAATCAATTGACCGTTGTTGTAGGTGAGGCTAACGGCAAGTCCATCGAGTTTGGGTTCGCAAACCCATTCGATGGGGGATTCAGTTAGGTTTTTGTGCGTGCGTTGATAAAACTCGGTTAATTGTTCACTAGAGAATACGTTGTTCAATGACAACATGGGCAGCTGATGCACCACGGAACCAAAGGCTTTCAGTGGGCTGGCCCCAACTCGTTGCGTTGGGGAGTTCGCTGAAATCAGCTCTGGGTGCTGTGTTTCTAACTCTGATAGCTTGTTGAAGAGGGTGTCGTACTCGGCATCACTGATGATTGGATCGTCGAGTACGTAGTAGCGGTGATTGTGTTGGTCGAGCTGTTCTCTGAGTGATTGGATTTCAGCTGTTGCTGATTTTATTGACTTGCTCATTCCTCTTGGGTCACTGCGTCATCAACAGGTTCAGGCTCTGATTCGGCTGAAGGCTCAGATTCCGCTGAAGGCTCAGATTCCGCTGAAGGCTCTTGCTGGGCTGAAGGCTCAAGTTCCGCTGAAGGCTCAAGTTCCGCTGAAGGCTCTAAATCAGTTAAAGGTTCTGGCTCTGGTTCTGGCTCAGGGGCTGGCGTGAAGAGTTGGGTTTTTGTTTTGCCGGTTAATTTATCCGCTTCGGCACGATTCACTTTAAAGTAAACAGGATGGTCTGAGCTTTTGATAACCAAGTGAGCACCCGATTTTGGTTCTGAGAGCACCCATTGCGTTTGGTTGCTGCTGGTTTTGAGCGCAACAGTGAGTGTGGGTTTACTTTGTTGATAGTCATCTGAGCTGTCAGTACCCAATGCGGCTTCTAAGGTAAATTGCTTCAAATCATTGATCAAACTGTCGAGTTGATCTTGACGAACGGCGTCACCTTCATTGAGACCCTCAAGTACCCATTTGTCTTCCTTTTTGTTCAGGAGAACGTTTTGTTCGACTTCAGGAAAGGTAAGGTTGATTTGGGTTATTAAGTCCAGTTTGGGTTGCAGGAGTTTGCGATCAAACCAGGCTGTATTATCTGTAGACGCTTCGAAATTACTCAATTCGATTGAATAGATTTCATTGCTACCATCCAATCGGGCGTGCACCTTTCGATAACCGGGTGAGGTGCCTGTAAAAAGGGTAGCGACAGCCGTTTCACCTTTTTTAAACACCATCTTACGCTGGAAGGTTTCTTCTGAAACCTCAAAGCGCTTTTGCGCTTCTGCTGTTTGCCCTACCGGCCATGTTTGAGGAATGTCTTCCAGTTTCTTCAATAGATCACTGATCTTTTTTTCATTGACCGGCAGCTCGTGATAATTGGGTAATAACCAGGTGTTATCTTGGCGTTGCAGCGTAATGACATCATCTTGATCAGAAATCTCAAGAGCGGTGATACTGGACCAATTAATATCAAGCAGCGCGGTGCTTTCCGACTGACCGGAGGTATCAAACCGTTCGATGTTATTAAAAACCACCAAGCCTAATTGCAAGATCATGAGTACGGTTAGAATTTTAATGGCTGTTTGCATGTTATCCCTCTGAAATCGGATCAATAATGGTGCTTACAAATAAATGGGACTAAGTTACGGCATACCTATTCCATGCCAAATTATGTATTCATAGCCAGTTATATACTGACCAGTTATGTACTGAGCAATTTTTTGTAGCCAGATTGGTAGCTTCTAAGAATCAACCGATACAATCCGAACAGCAGTGCTAAGCCGGCGATCATAAAGGCGTAGTTGACTTGCTCCCAAAACCGTTGCTCTTCCACTTTTAAGTTAGGCAAGGTGCGTGAAAAGTGACCTCGGCTACGAATGCTGAGTAAGTCACGGTCTTCCAATGACCAATCGACGCTATTCAGAATGACTTGCAGTGAGTTTTGATACAGGGTGCGCTCAGCAGAACTCAAGAGCTGGATGGTTTGATCGTTGAGAAACTGATTGGATGCAAACAAAAACAGCCGAGAAGATTCTGGAGACGTATCAATGACCTGGTCAATGATGCCTAAGCTATCTTCTTCACTTTCGGTGTCATCCTGGTTCTCTGCAGGCTCGTCGTTGGCTTCGAGTAAGGGTGAGCTTTTGCCTTGATAGAACGAGTTGAACTTCCCTTCAATTAAGCTCGCAACCGTCCAGCTGTCGCGTTTGCCTGATGCGGTAAAACCACTGCCACCGTTGGGTCCGAGGTTTGGTAACACATCTAAACTGCTGGAAAGCCAAGCGTTAGGGGAACTGGTCAGTAAGGGCGTTACCGTTTGGCTTTCCAAGGCAGCGATGGTCATGGGAGAAGCCCAGCTGATTGTTACTTGGTTTAAACCACTGGTGATGTCTGTTTCTTCGTTTAAGCCGGGGGCGCGCACATCAATGAAGTATGGGTAATCTAATTGCTTCATTTCCTGGAACGTAAAGCCCCTGACTTGACGGGTGACTGGTATTGGGAAAGGAACATTTTGAGGGTCCAAAATCATGGATTTTTCGAATTCAATGCCATTGAAACTGAGCCAGTCTTCCAGGCCAGAGGCGTGGTTTTTGGCGCTGAGACTGTTGCGGCTCATCTCGGTATTGAACGGAGCCGTTGCTAAGAGTACCGTGCCGCCTTGCATTAAGTATTGGTCAATGGCAAATACCTGGCTGCTGTTAAGATCGGTAGGCGACAGCACCATCAGGAAATCCGTGTTGGCCGGAACATAGCCAGAGCTGAGCGTGTCTTTTTCGACACTGTATTCGGCATTCAGCATATCTTCCAAAAATTGAAAAGATGGTCCGGTTGGCTGTGGGCTGAATTGATTGGCACTCGATTCGGGGACGACTAAGGTGACCACCTTGGTAAAACCGGTAGAGAACCGCTTAAGTGATGCTTCGAGGTTACGCTTAAAGGCTTCAGGCTCTAAGTCTTCGGGTAAGCTTATTTGGAATACTTGATCAGAGCCGGCCAAGGTGAGGTAGAAATAAAAATTTTGCGAACTAAAGAGGCTGGTGGTCATGGGGCGAAAACCGAATTGTTCAAGGAGTTGGTTGGCTAACGCCGGGTTTTGAGTCGGGTCTTCGAAGGTAAAGCTGAACTTGTTAGACTCAGTAAGGTTGGCGGTTTCAGTCAATTCTTCTAAAACAGCTAGCATTGAGTCTTTAAAGGCTTTTAACGGCTCGGGTAAGCTGCTGTCTCCAGAGACGTAGCCTTTGAATTCGATGGGCGTTTTGATGGTCGCGAATAGGTCGCCAGCTGACTGGAAACCGTGGAGCGTCTTCTTAATCGTACGAGTCAGGTCGTATTCTGGATTTCTAAGTTTTACATCCAGTTCAGTTTCACTCAGCTGTTTGACTTCAATCAAGTCCTGAAAATTCAATACCTCGTATTCATCACCGTACTGAATCAATACATCAAAATAGGCGTTGACCAGGGAAGCTTGATATTTATCTGAGACTTGAAAAGGTACGGGTTTGATGCCGTATTTGCTGTTGGCTTCATCTTCCATTTCTGGATTGGATTGAGGGTCAATGAATTCCACCTTGACCTGTCCATCTCCCGCGACCTCATACTCTTTAATAAGGTCTTTAATCTGAGGTACCAAGGGCGCCAGTAATGGGTGTGTTTTTTGGCTGAAGTAGCCACGAATGAGTAGCGGCTCTTGTAGGCGCGCTAGGTAATTTTCAGTGGCTTGAGAAATGGAGTATATCTTACCTTCGGTGAGGTCGGTTCTGAGTTTGTTGATCGGGTTTAACCATAGGTTACCCAGAATAAAGTTAGCAATGCATAAAAAGACCAACGAATACCAGCCGCTGTGATAACGCTTAGTGGCCACCTCCGGTGCTAAAGGCCCCTTCGACCAGCGTAGTTTTTCAAGTGACAATAAGTTTAGGCTGATGAAAATGCCAAAAATACTGAGATAGTAGAATATGTCTCTAAAATCGATAACGCCGCGTGTTATGGATTCAAATCGGGTTTGCGTGCTTAAGCCCATGAACACGTTTTTAAGGTTTTCACCAAGAGCGCCATGCAAGGTGTCGCTACCCAATAAATAAAATAAAAAACAAATCAGTGATGTCACAATCAAACTGACGATTTGGCTGTCAGTTTTTGCACTGACGTAAAGACCAATTGCAATATAAGCCGCACTCAAGCATAGCGTTGCTACGTAGGCGCCAATGACAGGGCCCCAGTCGAGTTGACCTAAGTGCGCGACAGTGAAGGGTATGGGTAACGTTAGGATTAAAGACAGCGCAATCAGCGCCAGGCACGCCAATGACTTTCCTGCGACAAATTGCGCTGGGCTGATCGGCACTGTGAGGACAAATTCCAGTGTGCCCATGCGTTTTTCTTCACTCCACATGCGCATGGTGAGAGAGGCCACTAAAAAGATGAGCAACAGTGGCATCCATTCAAAAAGCGGGCGCACGTCGGCAATATTCCTGGCAAAAAAGGCTTCAACCCAAAAGAAAATAAATAAATTGACCGCCAAAAAGGTCGCTAAAAACACAAAAGCGACGGGCGAGGAGAAAAAAACAAAGATTTCTTTACGAGCAATTCTTAAAAAAGGCGCATCAAGCAGCATGAGTAGCTCCTGTTTTTTGATTCGAATTTGAATTCGATTGTGGTGCCTGATTGATTTCGGCAAAAACGGTTTCAAGATCTCGGTTTTCGGGCTGTATACCGTAGATGGGGACTTGTGCGTTGACCAGGGTTTTGGCAATGTCTGCAGCCGCGAGATGAATGGATTGATTATGAACTTCTAGGGTGTGAGTAAACACGTTTTCAGTTTTCTGACTGCAAATATGCGTTAGCTGATCCAGGGTTTTAAAGTGTGGCTGCAGTTCTGGATAGGTCTTGTTGGTCAGCAACACCAATCGTTTACTTTCAGTCAGCCCGTCGAGGGTCGAATCAAGCGCGATCTTTCCATGCTTGACGATGATCACTCGATCACAAATGGCGTTGACTTCTTGCAGGATGTGCGTGGATAAAATGACGGTAGACTCTTTGCCCATCTCTTGAATCAAATCGCGCATATGTTGGATCTGTGAGGGATCTAAGCCATTGGTTGGTTCATCTAAAATCAAAATTTTCGGTTTGTTTAAAATGGCTTGTGCCACGCCGACGCGTTGCCGGTACCCTCTTGAAAGGGTTCTAATCAGTGCTGAGGCTTTGTCTAGAAGGTCGGTTTTATGAATTGCCGCTAATACCGCTTCACGCCGGTCTTTATTGGGGATTTTTCGAAGCCGTGCTGCATAGTCGAGGTAATCGACGACGGACATTTCAGGGTAGATGGGGGGGGATTCAGGTAAGTAACCAATGAGTTGCTGGCAGTCTGTTGTATGGTCCAATAGAGCCTTGCCATTGATCTCGATGTGCCCCTCACTGGGTTCGAGAAAGCCCGTCAGCATTTTCATGATGGTGGTTTTGCCCGCACCATTGTGGCCGAGTAAACCAACGATTTGGCCAGGCTCAATAGTGAAATTGACGCGATCTACGGCTGCAAAATGGCCGTAATAACGTGAGAGAGAAGTCGCTTTAATCATGTGGCCCGGTCCTTAACACTCAATATCAAACATAAATCTATACAATATAAATCTACATAACTGACCAAATAAATGAATTAAATAAGGCTATTAGTTAGTGCGTAGTATTTTGAGGATTTGCATTTATTTTTCAAGGCAGCGAAGTATTTTTTTTTAAAAATATCAATAATTTCGGCTGGTTACTGGCTAGGAGCCGGTTGCTTGTTGGTCTGAACCATCTACTTGGTCAATTTCTTGGATGATGCCGTCAATGTCATCCGATAGGCTGTTGGATTCGCTTTGATCTTCAATGTTCTCATCGAAGAGGTCATCGAGAGCCTGCATGGCCTCATCGATTTCGGGTTCAGGTTCGGATTCCGGCGGTTGGGTGGCTTCTTGGGCGGCGGCAATGATGTCGTCGGGGTCAAGTGATGTTTCTTCTACTGGTGCTGGATCTACTGGTACTGTATCTACTGGTACTGGATCCGTTTCTTGGGTGTCTTCGGTGGTTGTCTCAGTTGTACTGTCAACAAGGGGCAGCTGTTGGCCTGTAATCACGCTCCCTAGGGAATAGGCGTGATTGAGGAGGTTGTCGGCATTTGCTAACAGCTCGGGCAAGGTGCTTTTGGCTTGTTCGATCAAGGCGCGATGATTTTTCTCCAGTTCGGGGTGTTCAGTTGCCCACTGTGAGCTGATGGATTGCATGTGAGCTTCAAGGCCTTTGTGTTCGGATTGTAATTGTTCTAGCTCGTTTTTAAGCGAATCGAGCTCGTTATTGGCCTGAGGTGTTGGCTTGTTATCCTGGTTTGTCGATTGAGCAACAGCTACGATTTTATCGTAATTGGGTTGAATGGTATTCCAAAGCTGTTCTGGTTCACGAGCAAAAGGTAAGAGTAGTTTTTCACTTTCGAGAAAATAAAAGCGCAACAAGGCCGTAACCTGTTCGGTAGTGGCCTGATTAGGCAATTGATGATCATCTATGTCTAAGGAGTGCAACCGCTCTTCTGTTTGCTCAAGGGCGCGGTTGATGCTTTCACTGAGTTCGCCTCCTACAACTTCAATGATGTCTGTGCCATTGTCTTCAACCTCTTCAGCGGTTTCAGGCTCTTCGGCGGGCTCTTCTTGCTGTGAGGTTTGGGGTTGGGGCTGTGGTTCTTGTCTTTCTATTAAAAGCTGGCGGTTGTGTTTTTTTAAGCGACGGTTGTAAAAAAAGGTGAATGCATTTGTTATCAGCAGCGCCAATAAGACCTGGGAAAATATTAACCACTCTATCAGTGTTGTTGAATCAAATAAGTTCATGATGTCAATTTGCACCCGCTTGCCAGGTTGGATGCGGCTTTTGGGTAATTAATGGTTTTTGGTTGTTGGTACTTTGAGTATAATCCCTCGTCGTCAAGTTTGAGAATTAATTGTTCATTTGTATCTTTAATACAAATCAGTGATGTTTGAGGAGAGGGTTTTGGGTATCGATAGTAGCAGTGGTAAGAATGGCAATAGAGGTAAGGGAATACTGACAAAATGTTTATTTCCAGTGGCGGGTTATGGCACCCGTTTTTTGCCGGCGACCAAGTCAATGCCTAAAGAGATGTTGCCCGTGGTCAATAAACCCTTGGTTCAATATGGGGTGGAAGAGGCTATGCACGCTGGTATGACGGACATTGTGTTTGTTACCGGGCGGGGTAAGCGTGCGATTGAAGATCATTTTGATATCAGTTATGAACTTGAGCACCAGATTAAGGGAACAGGGAAAGAGAAGTACTTGGAGGGTATTCGCGAAGTCATTGAAAGTTGTCATTTTGCTTACAGCCGCCAGATAGAAATGAAGGGGTTGGGTCATGCCATTTTATCCGCAGAGAAGTTGATTGGTGACGAGGCGTTTGGGGTGATTTTGGCTGATGATTTCTGTGTGCCAGACGAGCGTGGTGTGATAGATCAAATGTTGCAGCTCTACAACCAATTTCGCTGCAGTATTGTGGCCATTGAAGAAGTTCCTGCAGAAGAGATCCATAAGTATGGGGTGATTTCGGGCACCCAGATCAAAGAAGGCTTATATCAGATTGATAACATGGTAGAAAAACCAGACCCTGATAAGGCGCCAAGCAATTATGCGATTATTGGTCGATATATCCTAACGCCTGACATTTTCAATATCTTGCGTAATACGCCTCCGGGCCGCAACGGTGAGGTGCAAATCACTGATGCGTTGTTGACACAGGCCAAACAGGGGTGTGTTATGGCGTATAAGTTCAAAGGACGCCGGTTTGATTGTGGCAGTGTGGGCGGTTTTGTAGAGGCCACAGACTACTGCTACGAGCACTTGTATCATAACGAGTAGCGCGAACTTGTTTGGTTGGCTAAATTGCCTGGTTAGATCGACTGATACAGCCAGTTGGTTTTGCCATCGTCGCAGACAATAATATCGCTTGAGAGCGGTGCGCACTCATTAATGGTTTTTGGGTAAAATTTGGGGCCTTTGGTTGAGATGCTCATCGTCTTTTTATCGATCTTGAGAAACTGAAACATTTCTTCAAAGCGTTCAGCGAAACGGATGTTGTTGGCTTGAGTGTGTTGAAAGGTGTGATAAAACTTTGTGAAAGTCATGGTTGATTCGCCCAAGCCAATTTCCAGCATCTTATTTATGTACAGCCGATAACTCTCAGAGAGATAGGCATGCAGCCCTACTGTGTCCTTAGTATCTTTTTTGTGCTGATTTAATTTTAATCGATTGCTTTCGTGTAAGGCGCTTTTTTTAAGCTTGGAATTTGGCTTGTTTTTGATAAAACGATAGGCCATCGTTGGGCACTGAATATGTGATTGATTGAGCGTGCAGTTTTTAAGGGAGGCGTTGTTGTTTGTCGCCTTTGTTGTGGCTTTTGCTGTTTGGGAGCCGCCTTTCTCTTTTTTATCTTCGGTTTTTTTAACTTCAGCTTTTTTCGGGTGTGGCGTTTTTTTTTCAGTTTCAGGCAAGCTTAGGCCAATCGCTGCGGCTGGTCGTTTTAATAACAGCGCTTGTACCTGAAGGCTGTTTTGCCGGAACTCAAATAAATCGGGTAAATGCTTACCTTTGCCTTTTGCTTTGACGTTGCAGAAGATTTTTTCCATTTTGGTTTGTGTCATGGAAAGGCAGCCCGTTAAATCGAATCGTGCATGAGCGGGTTGAGGGATGAGGAAAGTTCTCATCACTAAAAGTGTTGCTAAGAGTATTGCTGAGGGCATTACTGATGGCACTGCTAAGGGCGTTAGGGTCATTCTTTAAGGTTAGCAATGAATCTTTGGCTTGCTAAAGACCTTGAAGCGGCTTAACAGAATGCGGCTTTTCATGTTGATTCTATTATGAGCTATTCGGATATTTCTAACAGCAGCTGCTGAGCTTCGTTTTTACGGCCTGTATCCGCTAAGGTCAGATTGGCTCTTTGCGGGGCTTTCAGGGCGATCTCTAAATGCGTTTTGGCTTTTTCTTTTTCTTTAATGGTGAGCAAATATTCGGCATATAGAAAGTTGCTGTCGAGGCTGTTTGGGGCTTGTTTGAGCGCTTTATCAAAATACGCTTGGGCTTTTTTGGTGTCTTTGAAGCCTAGAGGCTTTTTAGGAACCTGGTGGTAAATTGCGCCCAGTACAGCGTTGCCAAAGCTGGCGCTTGATTCAGGGCTCATGCTCAGGCCTTTTTCCAAGTCGGCACTAGCTTCTTTTATGGTGATCAGTGCGCTAATGCCTTTTTTTATGGACGCTGAACTGGCTTTGATGATGCCCTGCCAGACCCAGGCTTCGGCTGAATCGGGGTGCAGGCTGGTCAGTTTCTCTGCATCAAGAATGGTGTTTTTGTAGGCGGTTTTTTGGTCGTTACGTTTGGTGTGGTATTTTGCATGGGCCCATTGTTGCTTGAGTTCGAGCAGCTTGCTGGTTGGGCTATTTGATTGCTCTGCAGAATGCGGTTGTTCGCAGTCATGAGCCCACGTATGAGAGCTTAAGCCGCATAACGTAACTAAAAGTGTAAAAGCCAGCGATTTGGATGTGTTTTTTAATGTGTTTTGTGATGAGTTTTTTAGCATAATGCGGCTCTCTTTTGCTGGGTTATACCGTCCAATGCGCATTACCCTAATGTCTGCTGGTGGTGTTGTCTAGTAAGAAATCATTGGAAAAAATTGTTAAAAACAGGAGGCCGCTTGTGATACTGGACCATCGACAGATTACACCTGAAGCATTGCATGCTCTTATCGAGGCTTTTTTATTGGCGCAAGGCGTGGGGATGGAAGAGGTTGATGTTCCATTGTCTGATCTGACGGCTCAGGTCAAGCACCGGCTGGATTCTGGTTCGCTCGTTGTGGTGTTTGATCAAGAATCGGAAACGCCCAATATTTTAGAGCGTGAGCAGGCTGAGTCAGTGGAAAGTGCTTTTTAATTCTGGATAAAGAGGTTGTGATGTTCTCTAAGGCTGTATTAAATCGTTCATTTATTGGTAAAGCACGTCATGTGTCCCGGCTGCCGGCGGATGCTCTTCTGGCGAGTGTTCGGCCTAAGTTAGTTGATCAAAGATCGTTGTCTTTATCTAAATTGTCCTTATCTAAAGAAGCGATGGGGGTTCGTCTTAATGGGATTAAAGAGCGGTTGCCCCATATTTATCTAGATTCGACAGCGTCTCACTCGCCGGATAAAGCCGTTTTAGCCGAAGTGATGAAATTTATCGAAATGGCTTATGCCAATACGCACTCTGCTGGGCATTGGCGTGCGATGGTGTCAACCGATGCGGTACACCAATCTCGGGATGCTTTAGGTCGGTTGTTTAACTATGACCCTCAAAAAGATGTTGTAATTTTCAAAGGTAATGGGGCAACAGGGCCGGCTAATTATTTGGCGCAGTTGCTGGCAAGTGAAAATAATCGTGATCGACCTTATGTGATCTCGACTGCGATGGAGCATCATGCGAACCAGCTGCCTTGGGCCAACGCCAAAACTCTTTTTGTTAATGTCGATGCTCAAACCGGTGAGTTGGATATGGAGCACTTAGAAGCATTACTCGAAAACTACGGTGATCAAACGCGATTGTTGACGGTTTCAGGGGCGTCAAATGTCACGGGTATCAGAAATGATATTCAAACTATGGCCAAAAAAGCCCATGATAAAGGTATTGAGGTGTGTTTGGATGCGGCTCAGTTGGCGCCGCATTTTCCAATTGATAAAAACCCGATACACGGCGAACCGATTGATTATATTCTCGTATCTCCTCATAAAATGGGGGCCCCGGGCTCACCCGGTGTTTTGATTGCAAACAAATCGTTGATAGAAGCTCAGCGTCACTGTCATGAGACGGGGGGTGGTGTTGTGAACGCTGTGTCGTTAGATCCGCTAGGATTCACGTCAACGAATGACTTGGCAGAAGGGGAGGAGCCAGGGACGCCCAATGTTCCGGGTATTTTGTCGGCAGGACTGATTGCAATTAAGCTCAAAGAAAACATGAGTCGGTATGTCCAGCAGGAGCAGCAGTTGCTGGCGAAACTCATTCACCAACTGGAGCGGCTTGATTCGATTGAGATCATTGGTGATTCGGATCCTTCAAAGCGTGTTGGCGTGGTATCTTTCCAGGTTCGAGGTGTGCATCATGCCGTTGTGACGGCTTACCTAAATGATCACAATGTGGCTGTTCGTAATGGTTGCTTTTGTGCTCAGCCTTATGTGGCAAATTTGATGGCTCTTTCTAAAGAAGATATGGCGTATTATACCCAGCAAATGGAAGAGGGGGATCGTAGAGAGCTGCCTGGTTATGTTCGTATCTCATTATCTCATGACAACTCAGAGCAGGATGTGGAGGCGGTGGTGTCCTTGTTGCGTGAGTTGGTTTATGAAAAGGAAAAAGTAAACGCTTTATATGAGGTTGAGCTTGATGGCACTGCAAAGCGACGCGACGGGAAGATCATTGAGCCTCTCTGGACCTTTGAGCAAGCGAAAGCGTCAGTGCTTAAGGATGGCTAATCGATAGATGATAATTTGTCTGTTGGTTTTGCTATGATTGCTTACCAAAGACTTTTGACGTGAGGGTAATTCAGGATTTTTTCATCAGCTGTTATTAATGGTGCGGAGAACTTTCTGGCGGTTGCAACGATCATTCGATCGGCAGGATCTTTATGAAAATCTCCTGGTAGCGTTGTTGATTTGATGCCAACCTCGTTATCGATGGGGGTGAATCTGACCCCCTCAATTCGAGAGACTTCATCAAACCAGCTGTCTAAATCCATGCTGATATTCAATCGTTTTTTCTGAATCAAGGTGGCTATCTCCCAGGCAGAAATGGAAGAGATAATGACTTCGCCATTTTTTTTCAGGGTTTCTTGAATCTTTTTATGAGCTTTTTTGGAAAGAGATTTGTCTGCATTAACCCACCAGATAAGAGTGTGTGTGTCTAAAATGACGATCATGCGTTTTCCCAGTCTTCATCTGCTACAGGGGAAGTAGGCTCAGCGTAAAAAGTGACGCTGCCTTTTAATGTCTCTAATGGTGAATTATTGGTATTACGTAACTTGCGAATTTCTAAAGTGGGGTTGCCATGATCTGTAA
>CAZECE010000038.1:0-8642 GCA_964510525.1 uncultured Pseudomonadales bacterium
CGCTTAAGCCCGTGAACCAAATCAGACAGGGTTTTTGGCCGATTTGCAGGGAGCGCTCTTGTTTGTTTACTTTGTGGTGGTACCAGTGGGTGTTGTTGGCCATAGTGTATGCCCTCCCAAAAAAAAATTATTGCCATTTCCTAAAAAGCCGTACCATTGAATATTTTTTTTGATCAGAAGTCTACCCCTAAGGCCACAAGGCCATTTTCACCAAAACAAGAAAACAGACTGGCTCATAAACAACGGAGGCCTACTAACCCGCCAAAACGATTGTTTTTTAGCTAGGTGGTAATTATAATGCTCCCCCTGTTTTTTAGGTCAAATTATATCTAGACACTTATTAAAACTAAAAATGGCACTTTTGGGCACATCCTTGGTGTTGAGGGTTATTGATAATGAGTATGGAACCTTTTTTTATTGTAGGCATCGGACGCTCGGGTACCACTTTACTACGGCTGATGATGAACAGCCATCCTGACATAGCCATCCCTTACGAAACGCACTTTATTACCGATTACGTCGAACGCATAGAAAGTTATGGCGAGCTCAATCAAAAAGATCATTTAAAAGCTTTGGTTGATGACATCATACAAGAAGACATGATTAAAAAGTGGGATCACTCTTTTAAAACGGATGAGCTGATAAATCGAATCAAAGAACCGTCTCTCGGCGGTGTCATCGACGCTATTTTCCAAGACTATGCCCAATCCAAAGGTAAGAAGAACTGGGGTGATAAATCGGATTACCTGGATCGGATGCATGTGATTAATAAAATCTTTCCGAAAGCCAAGTTTATTCATATCGTCCGTGATGGCCGCGATGTTGCCAACTCTGTTTTGAAAATGCCCTGGGGCCCGAGTGACTTAATTCAGGCGGCGGAATGGTGGCATTGGCACATAAAGCTTGGACGATGCATGGGTGCCATTTTAGGTGAATCACGTTATACCGAAGTCAGATACGAAGACCTGGTGAATGACCCTGAACTTGAACTCAAACGTTTGTGTCAATTCATCGGCATTCAATTCTCTGCTGATATGCTCAACTATCATAAAAAGAACGCACAGGAACTGATTCCAGACGATCGAAAATTCCAACATTACAACACCGGATCTGCCCCCGTTAAGTCGAGAACTTTTGCTTGGCGTAAAGAAATGCGCCCCGTGAATGTTGCTATTTTTAACAGTTATGCAAGCCCCTCTCTTAAAGAGCTCGGTTATGAGCACCAGCCTCCCCAAGTTTCTAAATATGGCTTATTGATGGCAAAGGTGCTGATTTTTCTAAAACGCTTTGTGTAATATCAAGCATTCACTCCACTCGGGAGGTTTTGAAATATGTCTTTTAAGGAATCACTCCCCAGTTGGAAGGTTGCCTTAGTATTATTCATCATTGCAATTTTGTCTCGGGTGTATGGTTTATCGAGCTGGCACCTTGTCGGTGACGAATACTTTACTGCTACGCTGGCTTACGATCGCTCCCAGTCTTTAATTAACCCGCTTTATTATGTGCTCGTTGTCATATGCTATGGACTCTTTGGCGACGCCGTTTGGATATCACGAATACCCGCATTTGTTATCTCAGCGCTCAGTGTTCCTGTTATCTACTGGTTTGGCGCTCGGCTTTTGAATCCTATGGTCGGCTTATTTGCAGCGATTATCACTATTTTCAGTGCATGGCACCTTTGGTTTGCTCAGTTCGCTCGGTTTTACAGTGCTGTATTTTTATTTGGCATTCTCTCGTACTATTTTTTTTATTTGGCCTTAGTCAACGGTCGAGTGCGGGACTTATTGTTTGCCGCAGGCTTTAGCCTGCTAGGCATGATGACGCACGCTACATTTACTCTGGTGCCTGTCGCATGCTGTTCGGCCTATGTCATCGCCTGGCTGTTTCGTAAGAGGCTGATGTCAATAGCGCCCTTCTCGACCAAGATTCCTGGTATTTTCCTAGTACTTGGCACCATCATCACCATCGCTTTCATGTCTTTAGTTGGCTTTGACATCCTTAAAGTGTGGTTGGGTAACGGGAATGTTTGGGGCTACGGATCTTTATTATTGCTCCCTCAAGTGGCTAAGTACGTTCAAATCCCCATTACCGCAGCCGCTGCAATCGGATTTCTTTTCCTATGTCGAAACCATATTTTATTGGCAGGCTTTTTGGGTATTGGCATCCTTGTTCCGATGGTTATCATGATGGCCGCTGCCTCTGTGATGGCGGTACGACCTGATTATGTTTTTTACACCCTGCCTCTGATCATCATGCTTGCTGGCTATGCCTGCAACCAGGTGCATGAAAAATTCGCTCAGAGTCATTATTCAAGCATATTGATTGCTGCAGTAATCGTCAGCTTGCTACTGCCGAGCTTCGCTTCACACTTTTTGGCAAAACGCTCTTTAGACCTGCGCGACTCTATCGCTTATATCGAGAAAAACTACCAACCAGGCGATCAAATTCTGTCATTTGTTTCAGGTTTTAATCTATATGCCTCCACTCATTATGATCTCTTGCCTTTTATTGGCGGGGAAAGGGATAATTCAATCAAATGGAGACTTGAGCTCGATAAAATAACACAAAGTGATGAAGACCGTACCTGGATGCTGATATCCAGTAAGCGTAAAGACTTAGCCTTTAACTTAAAACAGTGGTTGTTTTGTAACGCCGCTTTGGTTCACCGAGATCACGCCACTCGACTGGATGCTGAAGTTGACGGTTTTCAGATTTTCTTAGTCAGTAATAAAACCAAAAATGCGATTGATATCGCCACCTGTAAAAAAGTAACGCGATGATCATTGACGGTAAATTACTAAAAGAACCTCAAGCCCTTTCTTGTGATCTTTGTATTCTGGGTCTTGGTGTAGCCGGCACAGTCTTGGCTAATGAGCTCCATCGACATTATGATCGCATCATTGTCATCGAGTCGGGTAGCGAGGAGTATGATGAAAGCACCCAGCGGCTCTATGAACCTGCTGAAAAGCCAACATCATTTTTTAATCCCAAATACTCCAGACTCCGTATGATGGGAGGCTCCAGCAACCACTGGGAAAACAATACTTCCCCCTTCGACCCCATCGATTTTGAAAAACGGCCCTGGATCGAACACAGTGGCTGGCCTATTTCTTTTCAAGATGTTGAGCCGTATTACAAAAAGGCTGCTGTGTACTGCGGGACTGGAGATGATGGCTATGATGCCACTCACTGGAGCCAGCAATTACAAGCCAGCACAATGACAGGTGAAAGTAAAAAACTAGCGACAGGCATTGCCAAACGCTCACTCCCCCCCGTGCGTTTTTTTAAACAACATGGCCATGAGATTGAAACGAGCCAATCGGTTCACATTTACAAAAACAGCAATCTCGTTGATCTCGATTTTGATGCAAATACAGAGACGGTTGATCGCATCTATTTTGAATCCACCCCAGGTCTACGCCACTCAGTTAGTGCAAAAAAATTCGTACTCTGTTTAGGCGGCATTGAGAACGCGAGAATGCTACTGTATTTTAATCAGGCTCATGACAACAAACTGGGTAATACGCACGACCAACTGGGTCGATATTTTATGGATCACCCCGTTGTCGAGGCCGCTCATTTTTTTCCAAAAGATATGAGCCAGTTTCAGCTTTACCGTGACAATACGGTAGGCAGCAAAACAGTTACCGGGTATCTGAAGCTAAGTGATCAACTTATTCGTCATAAAGCGCTCAACAATTTACGCCTTCCATTAATACCGCAAACCAATTATTACTTGTCAGACGGCGTATCCTCTTTCAATATTTTAAAAAATGCAGCACGCTCTGGCGAAATGCCTAATCGTTTTGGTACCCATATTCTCAATATGTTAAAAGATATCGATCTAGTCGCGGAAGGTATCTCTCGGAAGAGCTTAAAAAAATCTTTTGTTGATGATGCAAAAAAAATCGAAGCTTTTATGATTTATATGATGGTGGAGCAAACACCACACCCCAATAACCGGATCAAACTGAGCGACATTCGAGACCCTTTCAACATTCCACGTGTTTTAATTGATTGGCAATTAATGGATGAAGATAAAGAGCAAGTTTGGCGTACGCTCGATGAGTTTGCCCAAGCCATAGGAGAACTCGACATAGGGCGTGTTAAAATCTTGCGTGAACGCGCGGATCGCATCTGGGGCGAACACCTCGGGTTTGGCCACCATCACATGGGAACCACGAGAATGGCAACTTCGGCTAAAAAAGGCGTTGTAGACGCAAATTCAAGATTGTTTGGCACCCAAAACGTCTATGTAGGTGGCTCGTCCGTGTTTCCAACGGGTGGTCATGTACCGCCAACTTTAACGATAACAGCCATGAGCATCCGTCTTGCCGAACACCTAACTCGAGGGGCTACTTAACATGACGTTATCTCGCCGTAGTTTGTGCTTAGGTTCTGCATTAACCGCTGCCTCTCTTTCACTCCCCCTGAGCACTCTGCTTAAAGCTAAAACGGGCTCTTTATCAAGCGAATGTGATATCAACCCTGAGTTCATAGAACTTCGCCGTGTCTGGATTGAGCGCGGCCTTGGAGATCCTGAGCAGTATATCAGTCAATGCATGAGATCTCATGGATGCACTCAACTGGGCGCTCAAGAACTTAAGTCTTTATCTATTTTAGATTTTAAAGCAGGGCAGATTTTTGATATTCATGGCTTGCGACTGAGTCAATTTGAAGCCGCTGTCGTCGCGACCCTCGGCGTATAACCATGGCCGAAATCAATGTACTCCAATTTATTTGCCCAACCGGCTTTTACGGTGCTGAACGATGGGTGTTAGCGCTTGCGAATAATTTAGACTCTTCACAAGTTCGTTGTGATTTGGTGGTAACGGAAGAGGCAGAAGATCAAGATCTAGAAATCCACAATCAATTTCAAAAACTTGATTTCGCTGAAGGACAGGCATTTAAAATACCCATGTCTGGACGCTTTGATGTTAGAGCAATAACACAACTCTGTCGTATCATACGCCAGCGTGATATCCATATTATTCACACACATGGCTATAAGTCAGACATGCTGGGCCTGGTGGCCGCCACCCTCTGTAAAATCCCTAAAATCAGCACCCCTCATGGTTTTGGTGAGCCGGCCTCACTGAAACATAAATTGTTTGTCTGGTTAGGCGCTCTTAGCTTACGCCATTTTGACCGTGTCGCGCCCTTATCAGAGCAGCTGCATCAACAATGCTGTGACTATGGTATTTCAAAAAGCAAATTAACCTATATAAAAAATGGCGTTGACTTGAGAGAAGTTGAACGGGAACGCAGCCTAAAAGACAGCGACAATAACTCTTCGATCATGACCATTGGTTTTATTGGCCAGATGGTGCCTAGAAAAAAAATACACCATATTTTGGATGTTTTTGAAAGCCTCTGTGCCAAACACAAGAATGTACGACTTGAATTACTGGGTGACGGATCGTCAAGAAAGTCGTTAGAGCAGCATGCTAACAAGCTGGCCTGTCGAGATAAAATTGAATTTCTGGGCTTTAGAACAGACCGCTTAAAACGTTTAAAGAGTTTTGATTTGTTTGTAATGACCTCTTCTTCTGAGGGCATTCCCCGTTGTTTGATGGAAGCCATGGCCATGGCCATTCCGGTATCGGCTTACAACATTCCTGGGATCGATCAGCTGTTAGAGCACGAACAAACAGCCCTGCTATCCGATTTCGGGGACCATCAAGATCTACTGGCCTGCTGGGAAAAACTACTGTTTGACCGACGTTATTCTGAGACTCTTGCTCAGAATGCGCGGAATTTTGTGCAGAAGCACTTTTCAGCGAATAGAATGGCCCAAGAGTATCAACTCACCTTCATGAGTTTACTTGGCCGTTCAAGCGAGCATTAACGCTTATTTAACACCTTGTTATTTAATTTTAATAACATTGAGAGCGCACTCTGCTTTTCCTGGGGATTGAGCGAGAAACAATATAACAATATAAGATATACGCCTGCCGCCGAACCGGCTTGTAGAAACAGCTTGGCAAAACCACTAGGGGGGGAATGAATTAAAAACCATATTAACGTGGCTGCAAGCGCTAAAGAAGGCGTTAGAAATTTTAGGTAGGTATCAATAATATATTGCTTAAAAGAAACGCCCATTTGGCGAGTCGTATAGTAAGGCACGAACAAGGTATAAAGTAAGATTTGGGGAACAGCTGTAGCCAGCGCTACACCAAAGATGCCCAACGTTTGAACCAGAATGATACTGCCAACAACATTAATCACCGAAACAAGCAGGCTCAAATAAGAAAATAACTTATGACGATTCAAGCCTTGCAGCATAGATTGGCTGATGAGTTGAGGGGATCTTATCAGCTGCAATAACGCAAACATAATAATGATTGGTTGCCCCAAATCACCGTATTTAGGGCCCATCCAGATCGAGATAAATGCTTCACCAAAAATCATCATGCCAATGCATAACAGGTTTGAAAATGCGAGCATGTACTTTGTTGCTGAAACATAGGACGTGTATAAACGCGCTCGATCACCGAGAGCATCATGCTCACTAAAAACCGTGATGTAGGGCGTGCTTACTGCAAAACACAGGGTTTTGACGTGTTCGATTAAACTCCACGGAATGGTGTAGTAAGTTACCGCCGCGGCACCTAGAAAATACCCAATAATCAAGGAGTCGCTGTAAAAGATAATTTGGTTCGCGAGCATGGCCAAGAAGGTAAATCGGCTGAAAAACAACACCTTCTTAACGCTGAACATGTTAACGTATGATAGCTTGAATGTGATGAAGCTGAATTTTTTTCTCAAAAACAGATAGTAAATAGCAATCGCAATCGCATTAGCAGACGCGGAAATCACCCCCATGGCTAACAAACCATACTCATGACTTAAAAACAGCCAAAACATGAGTGCTTTATACAGTGACGATAAAATCACCGTAAAGCTGATGATGTCGTGCCGTAAAAAGCCCGCAAACAAACCACGAAAAGTACCCGAAATAACGAATAACGAAATATCAAACGAAACGATGATAATCAGTGAATACAGCATCTCCGTTAATTCTGGATCGATACTTAAAAAGTTAACCATTCCCCTTGCCAGAAATGGGCTGATCACAATGACTGTAGAGGTGATGATTAAGAAAAGCGTTAAACAGGTACTGGCAATGGTATTAAGCTTGTTAATGTCGTTGGTCTGGTAATATTTTGACGAATACTTGGTGAGAGCAGAGACAATACCAAGGTCAAGCAAACACATGTAGCCGCTAAGCGCCGCTATGATCGTCCATATTCCGTAGCGGGTATCGCCGAGCGTATGGACGAGAAAAGGCGAGAGGAAGAAAGCGATGAGCACCTTCATTAAGACAGATGCTTTACTTGAAATAAGTGCGTTGGCAATCTTTTTGCTAGTGCTGCGTTTAGACTGAGTTATACCACCTTCCATGATGTATACGCACTTTAAGCTAATGACTCTTTACTTTGTGTCTTATTCAGGCAAGTTTGGATGCTTAACCAGGAAAGGCCCTATTGCCAAATAATCCAGCTTGCCTAATAAAAATGCACGTACAGCATCATCTGGGCTGCAAACAATGGGCTCCTCGTGCATATTAAAGCTGGTATTAATCAAACAAGGTACCCCACTCAGTTTGCCGTACTCGGCAAGAATATCATAGTAACCTTGGTTTTCTTCACGCTTCACCAGTTGTGGGCGTGCAGTGCCATCCACATGTACTGCCGCAGGGCATTGCTGTCTCATTTCATCCGTGCAATCAAAGGTGATCGTCATGAACTCTGCGGCATGCTCAGCACCTTTAATATTGTGGAAAAGACGCTCTCTGGCTTCGTAAACGGCGACAGGCGCAAAAGGCATAAACTCGGTTCTTCCCAGTCGTTTATTCAGCCATTGATTCACTTCCGGCTCACGTGCATGATAAAGGATTGAGCGATTACCTAACGCCCTCGGGCCATATTCCATTCGTCCATCGAACCGTGCAATGACTTTGCCTGAGTGAATGAGCTTTGCCACCTCGGCCGCATAGTGTTGTGGCTTCTCATACGTCAGGCCGGCCTTATCTAAGCTGGCAGATATCTCTTGTTCTGAATAATCAGGGCCTAAATACACATTTGTAATGCTCTCTTTGGTGCCACCAGGCCAAGACTGATACAGGGCTGCCCCACTGCCACAACCACCATCCCCCATGTTGGGATACACAAAGATGTGGTTAACGCCCTCCACCTCAAACAAACGTTGATTCAGCTTAACGTTAGCCGTCACGCCACCAGATAAAACGATGGTATCAATACCTGTTTTATCAACCCAATATTTCACAAATTTCGTTGCAACCACTTCGAGCACATGTTGGTAGGCCGCGGCCACATCAATTTTCGGAAATTGAGAAGCAAGATATCGCGATAAATAAACGCTATTGGCTCCCGCTATTTTAAAATCACCGTCTTTTTGTTCGATTCTACTGAGCAAGAGCTGCGTAAGTATGTCTGGATCACCATAGGACGCTAAGCCCACGATTTTGCCTTCATGTCGCCCTGGTTTAAAACCTAAGCTGGAAGTGACATGCTCATAAAGACTTCCAAGCGAGTTAGGAAATTTGACACCATGAAGACGACGTATTTTACCGGCTTCACCAATGCTGACTGAACCGGCTAGGCCTGAACCATAACCAT
>CAZECE010000039.1:0-2975 GCA_964510525.1 uncultured Pseudomonadales bacterium
TTAACCAAGATTTAGGCTTTTCCGATCAGGATCGCGTCGAAAACATTCGTCGTATTGGTGAAGTGTCCAAACTCTTTGTCGATGGCGGCTTGATTACCATTAGTGCTTTTATCTCGCCGTTTCGCAGTGAGCGGGCTATGGTGCGTGAGCTGCTGGAAGAGGATGAATTCATTGAGGTCTATGTCAGTACCTCATTAGAGGTCTGCGAAGAGCGGGACCCTAAAGGGTTGTATAAAAAAGCGCGAGCCGGTGAGATCCCAAACTTTACTGGCATTGGTTCTGCTTACGAAGCACCGGAGAATCCCGAGTTGTCTTTGGATACCGCGAACATGGATGTGGATCAGTGCGTGGAGGCGATTCTAGATTTGATGAAGCATCGCCGGATGCTGTTTCGAAAAGCGGATTAATACGACCACTGATCCGATCGTTCCGAACAGACAATAAAAAACGGATTCAATAACGATTCTTTCTGGTTGTAAGTCAAGGCGTTACCACTTTCGACGTTAATCACTTGCCCGCCCGCTATTTCGACCACGGCTTGCGCGGCCGCGGTATCCCATTCGCTGGTGAGCCCCAATCGTGGGTAAAGGTCGGCTTTGCCTTCTGCGACTAAGCACAGCTTTAATGAGCTGCCCATCGAGACAATATCAGCGGCTTTAAACTGTGCTACAAAAGTTTTAAAGGCATCACTTTGGTGAGAGCGGCTGCCGACAATGCGCCAGGGGGTGCTGCTGGGTGCAGGAATAACCTGTAAGGCGGTGGCAGCAGCGATGAAGGCATCAATATCAATGTTGATACCCAATTGCTCAGTTGAGATGTCGTCCATTTTAAAGCTGCCGATGCCTTGTTCGGCAAAATAGAGTTGTTTTAACGCGGGAGCATATACGACGCCTAAAATCGGCCGGCCTTTTTCAATTAATGCCACGTTCACTGTGAATTCGCCATTTCGCTTAATAAATTCTTTGGTGCCATCTAATGGGTCTATTAACCAATAACGGTCCCATGTTTGACGTTCCACCCATTCAATCTCCGCGCCTTCCTCAGAAAGGATGGGATCCTTGTTTATCTCAGCCAGGCCGGTCAGTAATATTTGATGGGACGTTTTGTCGGCTAAGGTCAGGGGCGAATCATCCTGTTTTTGTTCAACCGAAAAGTCATCACTGTTGTAGATGGACATAATGGCGTCGCCGGCCAAGAGGCTGGCATGGATGGTTTTTAGTAATCGAGTGCTCATAGTGCGTTGTTCCTGAATAAAATTAAAGCGTTAAAGGCTGATGTATCGGCGAATTTTGGACCCCAAAAAGATGCTGACCGGCAATGGCAATTGGCGCCACAGCTTTTCAATCATCGATCGTATTTTTGAAGGTCTATGGTTTGAAGAGCCACGGTTTAAAGAACTACGAGATGGAGTGATCAAAATGTGTTGGCCATTGGGTTGAAATTGCTGCCAATCCAGGGCAACGGGTTGAGCCCCCCATTGTTTTTTGAATTTGTACGTTCCTTCTCCTACGGTAGAGCGGCCGAAATCGAACGTCATAAAGCCGTTATTGGCAGTGAATTCTAGTAGGCCCCAGTACAGCAGCATGTTAGGGGCCAAATGGTTAAAGTCGCTCAATGTGGAAGCCCAGGGCACGGTGGCCGTTTTACCTGAAAGTAACAGCGCTGCGGCTCCAATGACTTGATTGTCATAACTCACGATCCCCAGTTTTAAGTTGTCTTTAAAATGCCGGTGAATGGCTTGAAACCACTTTAGTGAATGGGTGGGGGAGCCGAGGGCGTGCATGTTGCGGCTGATTACATCGTAAAAATCATCAATGGCGGCAGCGTCTTGGGCGAAGTGGAAGCTGACACCGTTTTTCTCAGCTTTTCTGATTTGGCTGCGTCGTTTGGCTTTGTAAGATTTGGCGAGCACTTCGGCGCTTTCAGGTAGTTTGAGCACCATGCGGACTTTGCTGCCGGGTGCTGGTTCTTCTGCACGGCTGTCGGCGGTGGTGTGTGTGTCTCGAATGTCTAGGCGGCTGATGCCTAGGCGTTGTGCTAACTCAAAAGCGGCTGTTAGCAGCGCTTGTTTGGTCTCGGTATCATCCGCCAAAGGTGCGCCTAGGTCGCAATAGGGCAGCGAGCAGAGAACCCCTTTTGATTTTGAAAAAGGCGGGTTAATTTGGGCCAGCGGTAATACGCCGACAATGCCGCTGTCGTTGCGAGCCGCAAAATAATAGCATGTTAAACCATAGGCCGATTCGCAGGCTTGCCGCCAGGCATACAGATGGTATGGGCTGGTATCTGGGTGAGACAACACATACGCATCCCAAAGCGATTGGTCTTGTTCTGTGATCAGCGAAACGTGCATGCTTTGTCTGGATTAGTTAATTTGTCTGGAGGCGGTTGCTCAAGATCGCCAATAAATCGGCAGCAGTATACCGGAGTCGTGTGTGAAACGCATGTGAATAACGTTTCCTGGCAAACTTGATGGCTTATGGGATACTTAAAAAAACAGGGGCTGATGGCGCGCTGCAGATGCCGTAAATGTCGCACACCGTAAGCTCAAAACGCCAGGAGCCAGAGGGTAGGTCATCGATCTTGAATGAGCTGAGGCTGGTGTCTGTCAGGCTGAAGATGTTAGATGTGTCTGTATCGCTGTTGGAATATGTGATGGTGATTTGAGCAATCTCACTCAGTTCTAAAACACGGCCATCCTCTCGTGTCGTTGGCAAGTCCCAGCTTAATAGAAAGTTATTGATTTGGGTTGTTTTGTCTTCGATGAGTAGAAAGCGTTCTGTATCCTCGCTGCTGGTCGTCGAAGAGCCGCCGCAGGCGTTTATCATAGCCAGGCTCAGTATTAAGGCGGCTGTGCTGAAAAAAGTGTAAAGGGGTTGCATAAGGCCTACAGCCGCACCTCAATACCTTGCTCTTGCATATGCTGTTTCGCTTCCGCAATGCTGTATTCACCAAAGTGAAAGATGCTGGCCGCTAAC
>CAZECE010000040.1:0-16046 GCA_964510525.1 uncultured Pseudomonadales bacterium
GGTGCGTTGCCGATAACCCCTGGCGACTAGGCCGACTAGGCTGGGGGGAAAGAATCAAGCCGATTCACGGAGGGTCTGCGCAAACCAAGTGCCGCGTGGAAACCGTTAATCTGCTGGATTCTGAGGGGATGCAAGGCCCCTCGTCTTTTGAAAACGTTTTAAATGTTGTGAATGGATACGTTTGGCAGAAATGACCAACGGCTAAAGCCTTACGTTTTACATTCCTACTGAATCATGTCAGCGATCGCTTCAAGGTGAAGATCACCAATCTAGTGTTCATCTACTATACACTCAAGGTACAGCATCAGTTAAAATGATCCTCAGCATTAAAACCCAGCTGCGTTGAGAGATCATCGAGCTCACCTAAAGAAAAAAATTTCACTATCAATTCGCCACTTTGTTTTGAGGCATCGTATTGAATCTCAATCGGTCGGCCAATCACTTCAGACATCAGGGTTTCGTATTGTTTGATGTCGGCACTTTTTTCTGCCGGTGCGCCTTTAGCTAACCGCCTGAGTTGATGGCTCGGCGTATTCCGCAGCAACAAATTTCGTAACGCCTCGGTTCTTCGCTCTGCACCAAACCGACCCAATGCCCTGACATGACCCAAGGTGATGCGCTTGGGGTTTCTGTGCCATAAATTTAATTCATCACAATTCAACAACAGCCCTGCCCTTTTCAAATGCGTGACTGTGTACACTTTCTCTATCGCCAAGCGAGCCCGAATCTCCCGCTTATTCATCCCTTGGCGCGACAAGTACGATACCGTATACGCTTTAAAAGCATCGGTTTTTTCTTCAGTTTGTTGGTACAAGGCTACTGCTTGTTCACGATTCAAAAAAGGTGGGAGTAGATCCATATCGTTAACCCAGCATGACACATTCTTCATGCGCTTTTAGTATTAATTAAAGATCCTTAGGGCTTTTCAGACCCTTATCGGTTAAACGATACTTTTGCAAACGACTGTTGGGCTTGTCAGGGATAGTGTACTCGATCAGGCCCTGTTCCAGCAGTTCCTTAATGGCTCGTTTAAAAGCGCCGGTTTTACTGTTTAGCCCTAATATATGCAATAAATTACTAGCTGAAAGTGGCTGATCTTCCAACATTTGGCAGATCAGCACAGACTGGGATTGCGGTGTTTGATCCGACTGGGCCCATGACTGGGCCCCTGACTGGGCCCTAGAACCTTTGTCGGGTTTTGGTACGGGCAGGGCTTTAGCCAGCCATACGGTTACCCGTACACGCATGGCAACCTCTTCAATCACCGGTTCTGGCAGGCCTAGTTGCTTAGCTTCATTATACATACCCCGCACACCACTACCCCACTGCTCGATCAGGTCAAGCTCTCGAAACACACGAGCAATAATGGGGTTGCGGATCATAGAAGTACCTCGCTTCATATCCTCTACTGTCATACCGGGTAGTAAAAGACCTGAACTCTCGATTTCGATACGATCATCGTAAAATGCAACTCTCATCGGCATCCCGCGCTGAGAATAGTCGGCATGCACTAACGCGTTGATCACAACTTCTCGCAGGATTCCCAGAGGTATACTCCAAACATCCTTACGACGTAGCTCAGAAAAATCCGAACCTCGCATCGCATGCTTTTTAAGAAACATGATTATACTGTCTGCCGCTTGTGGCAGGTGATCATAAAGTTCTATGTGATCAAAAATATCGGTTCGATCCTTACCAATGAAACGACCACACTGTATCCAAGCATCGTTAAAATAGAAGCTACGCTGTTTACCGAACAATAACACCGCACCTTTGGTAGGGACCAATCGCGCTTGATGATGAGTGAGTAGCTTTAATGAAAGCAAAGCTTGCTGGTTTAAATCTCTTTTATCAGCAAACAATTGCTGAGCGGCGTCCATATCCAGGTCATCAACCGTAAGTTCTGGCATAGGCATTTCATCAAAATACTGATTACTGACCGACCGTTGTAAATCTGCGATCAATTCTAGCCCAGCTTGGCGATTACTGGAGCCCAGACGAACCATAACCCCTCGCTCTAACCCCAAAGCCGTTAACCAATGCGGACGTGTATTACTCAAATAGACTTCGACAATAAGCAGCGTTTTACTCTCTATTGTCACCATCTCAATACTGGGCACCAGGCGAGGCGTGATCGAATCAGCCACCAAGTTACCAAGGCGCTCCTCTTCAGTGAGAGGATCATCAACACCAATCACTTGCTTATCATCAGCGATTCCAATGATAAGCTTTCCACCCGCAGTATTAGCAAATGCAACCAGTGTCTTCATTAGAGGTTTGACTGAGGAAAGATCGCGTTTGAACTCTAGCTTTTTACCTTCGGGTAGCTGTATAAGCTGATCAATATTCATTTTTGCCAAAGGCCTCGCCACATAAAGCTTTTCCTAGCATCGAGTGTTTAGATGCTATTAAGTTTCTCGAATTTTGAATCACAATATTAGGGCGTTATAGAACAACAGACATTAGGTCCGTTTTGTTCATGTAATATATTCAATATTTTTCCTAAAGCACCTGGAAATAATGTTCGCATCAATAATTAAAAAAATCTTATGCACCATAAAAACTTCGGGCTTTCATAGTTCTCTTGGTTCAAATATATCGCTTATCCACATTTTAAAACTGAGACATTACTTCCACTTTCTTCTTGTTTTTAGTCATGAGACTAAAAACAACCGTTCACAGCTTTTTTTTAAGCAACGACGCCGCCAGCTTCATGAATCAATCGATGAATAATGGCCGCGCGCAAAATATCACTTTGATCAATCACAGCCGTATTAAAACGCTCAACATAACCTTGAGCGGCCACGGCCAACTGCTGATGGGCTTGATGACTCAACGTAATGGGAATCACCTCATTGTCACCTTTATCCATGAATTGCTCGGCAATCAGATCTGGGTATTCGTCGATTTGGATAAACTCGTCCAGCGCCTCGCATATCCAACGACTGCGGTATTTTAAGCTGTAATCATTTGTGATCAATGAATCCGCGATTTTTTTCAACACAGGTTGCGGTAACCGCAAAGAGGTCCGCATTTTTTTGTCGTTTACTACACCAAAGGCCTTCACTAATACCCTTCCTCATAGTCTTTTAGGTGATCAAAAACCATTGAAATCGCTTTATTCACATGACTCGGCTTCTTAAAATTAAACTTACCAAGTGCCTGAATCAACGCGTCATCCCCCATTTTTTCAGCCACCGATTTCAACATAAAAGCGACCGGTTTGGGATCCGCTTTGCGATTAAATTTGATCGGCACAATATCTGAAGCAGTATTATCAGAAGTGGTTTCGTCGACATTACCCGCTTTATTTGTCGAGAACTGAGTTTTTTCATCCGCGATCGTCTTTGACACCGTGCCACCAGCCTGAATTTTTTCAATGCATCGGTCCACTTGATCGCTTTCCATACAAGCCAGTTCATACGCCGATTCAACACCACCAATGAGACAGGTTTCCAACGCCTGATTGAGTGATGAATAGTTGCATTGAGACACTTTTAACCACTGTGCCGCTTGCGTGCGTCCCATCGAAATCAATTGCGCAAAACTTCTGACCGTTATTTTTTTATTAGGGTTGAAGGTCTTCCATTCATGAAGGATCTGCCGAATATTGACGAGCTTTTCATAGGGCTTTAAATCTTCCCGTTCATGATTTTCTTGCCATTGCAGCACCTTCATATCCAGTTGCGACGGCTTTTCGTACCATATTCGAACGATGACGTGCGCGGCACCCAGAAAATAATGGGATAAATAGCGCCTTTCCCCCGCAAAAATATAAAACGTACTGTCTTCTCGCCAGACACAGATCGGCGACATGATGTTACGAGGCGATTTAATCGCAGCGGCAAACGCCGCCAAGCCCATAATGTCTTTTGTTTTTTCTGTATCCCCAAACACCGACTGAATCTTGGCTTCGTAGGGTTCGATCCAATCATCGTTCTCTAAAAAGGCTTCTGGCGGTAACTTGATTGTCTCCAAATGCTTGTCCAACTCATCTGGCGTCACACTCAAATCCCGCGGGTTAGTCGGATCGATCATGATTAAACTGATCGGCACCGCTCTGATTTCAATGTCATTATTTAATTCACTTTGATTCAAAGAGTCTTGGGTCTGATCCTGTATTCCAGACAACCATTTATTGACCCCTCCCCCGTTCTCGAGGTCAGAAGTAGCGGACTTAGCCTTTTTGGCAGTATTTTTGGGCTGTTTTTTAACAACACTGGCCCCTAGGCCTCTTTTCTTGGTCTTAGTCATGCTTAATTCCTTTTAAAAAAAGTTTTGTCCGGGGTCCGGACAAAATTAGGCGACTTCAGCAACAGGCTTCTTTTTTACCGGTTTCTGTTCAGTTTTAAAAATACTGCTGAAGACGTATTGGCACATTTTTTCGGATTTTACGCGTACATTTTGACTCGGGCGCAAATGAAAAATGGTTTTTGGCCGCGCCCCTTTCACATCACGCTTTGGATATTCGATCGAAAGCGGCAAATACAGCCCCTCCGGCATACACAAAGAAGGCAAATGCTCTCGCACCAGCGCCATGTTATCGGCATGAAGCGACACATTATTTCTCACTTTGTTGGGCAACAACCCAATGACTTTGCATTGCGGTTGGCCAGGTTTTCGATTTAGATTTTCCGAACTGATGGCTTGCGCCATCGCATTAATCCCCTGCAGTGACTTTTCTTCCGGTTCCCAAGGAATCAAAACGTGGGTTGCGGCCCTTAAAGCCGAGCGAAAAATAGGGTTTCTGGAAGGCCCCGTATCCAAGATCACTAAATCATAGGCTTCTTTTACTTCCTCACTGTGCAGTAACTCGCCCAGTTTATTCACAACTTTCTGATCAATTTCTCCAGAGGCTTTATCAAAAAGCTCATTAATGTCTTCCAATAAGGCCGGATGTCCGAGAATAATATCCAAATCAACTGAGCCTGTTTTGCCGTCAAACGTGACCGAATGCGGCAAAACCACTCTACCAAAGAAAATATCGCCGATAGTACTGCGCTCCATCATGTCGTCAGAACCGTCATAATCCGGGTGTTTTGGTGGTAACTGCCCTCCTCTAACCCCTTTGGCGGCCTCCATTCCGACAAAATAATCGCTGGTGTTGCACTGCATATCCAAATCAATCACCAACACCCGAGCATTACGTTTTTTTCTTCCTTCCTTCATTTCCCAAAGCAACGCGCCATATTCGGCCAGGATTGAGACCACTGTCGTTTTTCCCACACCACCTTTTTGATTTAATATCGCTAACACATTGGATGAGTACTCAAACACTGTTTGTCTCCTTATCGAGTATTCGTTTCTTGCGTCTCAAAGAAAGAAATAATTTAGGCATACATTCAATAACATATGCTGTATAACATACAGATAAACTTATCAGCAAACTATTAGAAGTTTTTTGTCCGGACTCCGGACAAAAAACATCACAGCAACAACGCCGTGAACGAATAAAGTTCACGAGGGGAGGGGAGAGGCGCAGTTTTTACGACATGCACTCGCCTAAGTAAAAAGGGACACTAAAATTCGGGAAATGGAATCTCCGGGCTATGGAAACTTACGAACCCTTAAAAAAAATCGCCGGCAGGGCTAAACAGTCGGAAGACAAAACCCTGACTCTCGTTGAAAACTTATCTCGTAATCCGATTGAGCTCAGCCGTTATCGCAATGAGCGAAATATCATGTTTTACCCAATCTGCTCAACAACAAAAGGGAAACGATTGGATCCTATTAATTACACGTCTCCTGACGGTAAATACTATTTGGAAGTCACGGCCAACCACACCTATGGCATGGTCAAAGCCACTGACTTGGACATATTGAGATACGCCATGTCAAAAGCAGGGGAGATCAAATGGCAGACCGGTATTTTTCCAGAATATGTGGAATTCTCAGCCTATGAACTCTTAAAGGCGTTAAAAAAACCGACATCCGGCTATTCCTATACTTGGGTGAGATCCGCGTTGGCCCGACTGTCCTCCACCACGTATAAAACCAATATCTGGAAAGGGGAGGAGACTGTATTTTTCAGCTTGGCCGAGTGCAGCTTTGAAGACAGATCCCGAAAGTTAGAAAAAATCAAGATCCATTTCAATCATCGTTTAATCGAATCCGTTCAATCCAATAATGCGTTGCTCACGGTCGATGAAGAAGTCATTTTGGAAACCAAAAGCCAGTTGCGCAAACGATTATTAGAATTAATCAAAACGGCCATCGGGGCGAAGTACTCTTGGCAAGTCGGCTTCCAAACCCTGAAAAATCTTCTATCGGCTGAAGAGACGTCTAATAAAGAATTCAAACGATCGTTAGAAAAAACCCAGCTGCCTTGGCAGATCTCAATCGAAAAGTTCGACAAAATAACCTTCACAAAACTCTCATAGTTTTAGATTTTGGTGGGTTGAACATCGATAGTCGAATTAACTCTGGTCAGTATTCAGCCGTACCTTATCCAAATAGCCCCTCTATCGATACTCAACCTACCAACTATCGATGTTCAACCTACCAACTATCGATACTCAACCTACCAACTATCGATGTTCAGCCCACCACTATCGATGTTCAACCCACCAACTATCGATGTTCAACCCACCACTATCGATGTTCAACCCACCAACTACCGATGTTCAGCCCATCAATATCGAAACTCGGTTTTTTGGTGGGTTGAGTATCGATAGTCGAAATCATTAGTCAGTATGCAGCCGTATTTTATTCAAATAGACCCACTATCGATGTTCAACCCACCGAACAATTGTGTGTATATCAATCATTATTTTATGTTTAACCTCAAACACAACACACTTATCCACAATTTTGCCCAATACCACCCAGCAACTATCGATGTTCAACCCACCAACTATCGATGTTCAACCCACCGACTATCGATGTTCAACCCACCACTATCGATGTTCAACCCACTAACTATCGATGTTCAACCCACCAACTATCGATGTTCAACCCACCAATTATCGATGTTCAACCCACCGATGTTTCTTATTTCTGTAACTAAATCAAAATGTTATGTGGCAAAAAAAAGGGGTAAAAGTAGTAAAAGATATTAAAAGTATTAAAAGTTAATAATAAAGAGTAGGAAGACCCGTTAGACTAATCGTGAAACTTAGTGCGAACCCATGTGGACGATGCTTCGCAGCGTATGTGGTTGTTGATGGACAACCCTTCGGGCGTATGGACAAGTCATGCACAATGCTTCGCATTGCACACCACTTGACCACACTGTTGACCACAACAAGCCACACACTTCGCCCACAAACAAAGACCACAAGAAAGATAAAAATTTAATCTATTTTTTATAAAAGACAATCCTTTTTTTTCATAAAACCCTGGAAGGGGAGGGCAGTGTCTAATTCTTTACCAACCAAAAAGAAGTAAAACCCATCACCGACAATTTGAAGTATTACCCACCGTTAAAAGTTTGGTAAAAACCTTTCAATTAATACAGTCATAAAGGCCCTTAATTTCGCCTCTAAGCCATTTTAGGATCGCAGCCTATAGGTACAATGAGAAAAAAATAGTTATCGCCCTGTAAGGAAAATTTTTTGATGAACTGGAAGTCGTTTGCATCAGTTCCTCGAGCCAATGCTTGATTTGTGCTTTTCATCCGTCATCTTTGCCAGATTAAATTTTTTCCATTTGATGGTGGGCAACTCACTGATACCTTTAAGACCAAAGAATGATCAATCAGGCTGGCGTTTTTAAATGACAGTAAAAAGGCTTTTTCATGATCGGCGAGCCCTTGATGGATCAACTTGATTAACTGCTTTCTGACAGCAAGGAGCTCTTCTAAAGGAACTTCAGCGGCCTTCATATTAGTAAAACCTCCAGCGTGGAGATCTGCCAAACTGACCACTAAGATTTCAGCGTAGCTAAGTTCGTCTTCAACCGATGCAGAGATGGCCATGTGTTGTGGTTCATATACGGTGCCACGCAGTACAAGGGAGAGCTCAATTAACTAATGAACGCCTTGACCACTTAGATATTTCGCCAACATATCCCTTTGTTAAATTATTAACTTCCCGTAATTTTTTTTATGAGCCAGGAGTTGTAATTCTATTGTTATTGGGGTTTTTTGCTTTCAGCAAAAGATCACGAAGTGACCCGAAGGGCGGGGCGGCGAAAGCTGGGCGAGTCTGGCGCAGGGTGTGGCGGAACGAGTCAAAAATCTTGGGTAAGCGTCAGCTTGCTAACGAAAGTTAGCCCCACCGGATTTTTGGATGTTCTGGCGAGATTATTAGCACTTTAAGTGCTTAGAATGACGCAGGTTATCCGAGTTCCGGTTTTTTTAGGTGCAGGATGCGATATTTATATCCCTGATTTTAAAGGGATTTTTTGAATAAAAATGCTATTTGCACTGCAACTAGCCCGCAAGGTTCAAAATCAAATTATTCATAGTTAATAATTTGAAAATGGGTTAAATCCGTTCGAAGAACGGACAAAAAATCTTTTTTTATAGATTTTTTGGTTCGATTACCGGCAGATTATTCACTATGAATAATTTCGATTACCGGCAGATTATTCACTATGAATAATTTCGGTATACAAATGTTTGGGTAATGTATACCTATTTGTCGACTAAAAAGATAAGTTTTTTATTGTCTAGTTTCTAAGTTTCCGTTTAAATAGATGCATGTTTTCGAAAACAAAATCATTAAAATTGTCTGGTAGTTTAGATAATTTTAGATTGGGAAAAGAGGACAAACTTTTTTTAAAAGATTTAGCTCGAGTCCGGATTATTGAGTTAAATGATGCTGACAAACATCATTTTTCATGTAGAAAAAATGGTGGGAGGCAAAGATTAGATCGTCTAAAAGATTTAGGAATCTTGGTCGCAAGAGATTTAAAAAAAACGGGTTCGCATAATTTTAGAACCTATGAGTTTGCTAATGAAAAAATAGCTAAAGCATTTGGCGGTAAGATGGCGGTGATTGGCAGTAAGCGATCTGCCTTGCATGAGACCTTAGCGAGTAAAGTGTACTTCACGGCCGGTAGGCCGGAAAGTTTCAAGATATCTTGTGACTTCAAAAAAGAGGACATACAAAGGTTTCGTGAGCTGACGAATAATAAAGCGGTTTTACCAGATGCTTTATTTTTTGATGAACAAGGATCCATGGTCATTGTTGAAGCCGATAGTGGTCATTACACCAAAAAACAAGTACTGGAAAAGCAAGCAGGATGGTTGGGTGTTAAACAAATTTGGAGTCAGCCAGCGCAAGCCTCCGCCAAAATAAGAGGTGCTTCTCAAGTATTTCGTTTTGGTTAGCGGGGTAGTAGGGGTGTAGTAAATGGATTTAAAAACCATCCGAGATATTAAATTAGCAAGAAAGCGGGGTGAAAAACCGCTCAGTTTGAATGGTCAAAACGCGGCACCTTTAGATGCCGATCATTTAGGGTTGATCGACATGGACTTGATCGATCTTGCAGAGCAGGTGCGCAAAGCTGAAGACAAGTACAGCGATGAAGAGCTAAAAAATTTAGCTCTTTGTATTTTAACCGAGGGTTTATTCAATCCGATTGTTGTGATTCCCAATAACTCGGGTCGTTATGACCTTGAACAGGGTGAGCATCGTTTTAGAGCATTTGATTTGTTGCGAAAGAATGCGCAAATCAACGGTACCCCAGTTTTAAACAATCATCGCTTTAATCGTATTCCAGCAAGGCGTTCAAAAGGTGATCGTAAATTGATTCGCCAATTGAAAGAAAATTTGTTCAGCAAAAGCATGACGCCGCTGTCTGAGGCAAAAGCTGTTCATAAGGCTATGCAAGAAAATAACTGGACGCAACAAGAAACGGCTTGTGAGCTGAATAAAAATCAAACTTGGGTGTCAAGAAGGTTGGCGTTATTAGCTGAAGAATTGCCATCCAATGTTAACGCTCAATCTAAGGTTCCATATGGCAAAAGCAGTGAAAAAAAAGAAAACCCAAGAAAACCAAAAGTTTCTATCGACAAACAAGCCTTGGAAGATGTTTGTCGACTGATTTCTTTGTTGTCGGAAAAACATGGTTTGGATTCGATCGAAGTTGAGCGCTTAACAAGCCAAAGTATTAAAAATACCATCGAGCAAAAAGTGGCTGAGGTGTTACGTGCTGAAAGGGGCTGAAGTTGCTTTGGCCATTAAAGCCCCAGTAATAACTGGCAACAGTCGATGTATTTTGGATATTTTAAATCGTTTGAATATCGCAACCTTAACTCAAATAGGCTATTGGCTCGGGCATGCTGATAAGAGCAAGGTGAGCCGACTGTGTAAAAAATTGGAAAATGAAGCCTATATAGAATCGAGTCGATTGTTGAAGCCCTTTGCGTTTAGGTTATCAAGTAAGGGGGCTAATTATTTGGGCGCCTCTTATAAATCAGCCTGGCCAAGCTTTGCTGCTACGCAGCAAATTGTGTTGAAAAATGAAGTAGAAATGCAGCTTCGATCTCATTATCCAAAGAGTGTACATATTCGCCGCCAATATCTGTGGAAACTCGGATTGAGTCCGGCTTTGGGTGAATATGCATTTAAAAATGAAGACCAGTTATTTTTAGTGTTGTTGGACGATTATTTAATGGATTCGAAACGAATCTTACATTGTTTGACTCGTAACCATAGCCCAAATCAAAGATATTATGATGCGACTGTCGGTGGAGGCAATGTCACTTGGCAAGCCTATGCCGACAAGGTTTTTGTGTTTTGTTGTGATGCTGAAAAATTAAAACAACACCAAGCGTTTCTCGACGGTGAAAACATTGTAGCTAACTGCCAATACTTGCCCGCCACATGGGGGATTGCTGTATGAAAATGGTCCTGCTGGCTATGGTAACTTGTTTAATGTTGGATTTGTTGATCTGGGGGTACTTTTTTAACGTTTGGCTGATGCCCGTTGCCACTTTAGGTCTGGCTGCATTGCTTTATCTTGGGTATCGATTTTTAAGTCAAAAAAAACCGAATAATCCTGATGTGCAGGGTTGGCGTTTAGGTACTGGTTTGGATATTTCAAACCCTGAAAAATCGCAAAAGGCGAATGATATTGTACTGGAACAATCCATTTTAGATTTGGGGTTGTTGGTGGTGGGGAGTCCGAGGTCTGGAAAGACCTTATCCTCAGGCATTGGTTTTATGCATTATTTGAACACTGAAGTGGTTGATATTGGTTTTGCCTGGCATGACGGTAAAGGTGATAAAGATATTTATCAATCCGCGGTGGCAGCGGGGATTCACTTTGATTTTTTTTTCTCATCTGAACTTAAACATAGCAACACAATGAATGCTTTCGAAGGCGATGCAAGCGATGTGATTGATCGCAGCATTCGTGTGTTGATTAATGAAACGACGGGGGATGGACAGTACTACTCTGATGAGCAACGTAGGGCGCTGACTTTGATAGTACGTTTACTGAAAGCTTTACCTGAAAAAACGAATTATCGAGATTTGTTTGTGGCGTTATCGGTGGCATCGGCAGGAGAGGAATTACTTACTCGAGTTAAAAAAACCGAGTTGGATAAAGTGGATATTCAATTAGCTGAAAACTGGATTAAAGAGGATTGGCGACAACGCATAAATCGAATTTCCGGTTTGTTAAATCGCTTATTTTTGTTTGTCTCTGGTGGGGTAGCCGATCGCATAAATGATTATGATCCTGATATTTGTTTGGCAACAGCATTGGAAAAAAAACAAAAGCTGTATTTTCACCTACCGCTGACTAACCTATCGCGAGACATGGGTATTCTACTAACAGAGATGTGGGGCGTTGAAGCCCGTAAGCGGCAACAAGCTGGGGTGAGGAATACTTATCCTTTAATGTTTGATGACTGGGGTGGTTTTTTTCATGATTATGTGGGGCCGATTACGGCACGAATTCGATCGGCCAAGATGCCACCGTCATATTCTTTTCAAGATGACTCCTATCTTGAAGAGGTGTCACCCGAATTCAAAAAACAATTAGAAAATAACATTGCTATTAAAATTGCGTTTCGAACCTCTGGTGTCGATGCAGCTAAGTCCGCTGCGCAGTGGTTTGGTCAATATCGAAGCCATCAGTACAGTGAAAGCCACTATATACAGGGTGCGGGAAATTCAATGTCGACTGGATTAGCGCCGCGTTTGATGCATGATGATCTGTTGGCGTTAAGCGCAGGGGAGGGTTTTGTCATGACGCTAAACGAACGTTTTGGATATACGCAGCCGGGGTATTATAAAGTTCAATTTCCATTGATTGCATTAAAAGATCCGGAACACATCGATTGGCCCACATCTCGAAAAGTTAATGATCCATCCATGGGGCTTAATTTTTGGGATCGTTATATGAACCCTGATGTGATTGAGAAAATCAGAAAAGAAATGAAAACCTCTTTGCTCAGAACACTCGAGGATGAGGTGGCATGAAGTCTTGGTTAGAACTCGAAAACTGGTATTTACCGTTTATAGTGTTTGTTGTGATTCTCTCCGTGGGCTTGCTGCCCACTGTTGAGTTTGATGGTCAGTATTATGGCGGTGGTGTTGTTAGAGAGTGGACTTTGAATCATGTGTTTTTGGTAGTAACGCCGTTTGAGTTTCGTCATGCATTGCTTGCCTGGTGGCAACAGGCAGCTTATCGCGAAGAAGTGGCTTTATACGGGCTGTTTACAGTTAACGCGTTTGTTGCGATGTTACCTTTATTATACGGCTTGATGAAATTAAAAATTGAATTGTACAACTGGCACACGCTGAGTGTTTTTGAATCTAAACAACAACGACTGAAAGGAAAATGATATGAAAGCAGTAAGAACCATCATAACGACACTTTACTTTTTGTTATCCATTTCAACGGCTTTTGCATACGAGGTGGAAATTCCAAATTATGTTAAAAATGGCCAAAACATAGAACAAGAAATTGATCAAAAAGCCGAAAAGGCAACGGAGCTGGTGTTAAAAATTGGCGTGGCGATTTTGTTTGTCGCTTTTGTTATTGGGGCGGCATTGATTGGAACCGGGTTTAAAAAAGACTTAGGGATTCAGGTTTGTGTGGCATCAGTCGCCGGGGCTTTGTTGTTGGTATTGGGCGATGCTCTTTTAAGCTTCTTGATGACGGCCTAAACAATGATGGCGTTAAACCGACGGTTTCGACCCCGTGAAGCTATGGCAGGTGTGCCGCTATGGAGTTTGGTCGCTATCTTTGTTGGCTTGCTGTTAGGGTACTGCGGTTTTGTATATGAGTACTGGCTGATTCGGTATTGTTCGCTGGGGTTTTCTCTGGGCTGCTTTGCTTTTGGTATCGCTTTATATCTTTTTCGAGATTGGGCGTTATTCAGCGACAGTCTTGCCAGTAATTATAGCGATGCCTCAGCCAATATGGCCGGTAGTGAGGACAGATGAGTTATCAAGATCGCTTTACTTGGTTGTGGCGTTTAGGTGAAAACTGTTTGGCGCATAAAGATGGAGCCGTCTCTTTAATGTTTCGTTGGCAAGGCATTCAGTCTGCAATGCAAACCCAAGAGAACATCAATAGCGCCTATCAAAACTATCGTTTGTTTTTGCGCTGTTTTGATACAGGTTATGTGGTTGAGAATCATTTTTGGCGTTCGTTTGATCCGAATAAAGTGGATGGTTATCGAAAGCGTACCGATGCAATGGAAAGAGGGCATCAGTTTGGCCGCTTTGTGCGAGATGAAATGGCTAATTTCATGGCTAGCTATAGTATGACCAATGAAGTTGCCTACGTGGTCACCTTGCTACCTTCAGCGAGATTTAAGTTTCTAACCGCAACTAAAAAGCTAAAAAAACAGCGTGTTTGGGCTGAGCAGCTGATTCATAAAGTTCGATCAACATTGACCTATTTAAATAACAGCGAATTGTTGTCTAACGATGAATATCTACAAAAAATAACTCAATCAGCACGACCAGATGTTTATGCATTAAATCGAGAATTACAATACAGTGATCGCTTTTTGTTGAACCATCAATTAATCAATACCAAGCCAGAATTAGATGGTGATCTGATTAAAGTCGGTCAGTCCTATTTTTTGCCAATCTTATTGGCTTTTTACCCGGAACAATGTCCCGCAGGCTGGTTTGATCGGTTGGCTGATCAGCCCAATGTTGAAATGCATGTCAGCCAAATTATTGAACCCTTGGATACGCGTGGCGCGATTCGCGCTTCTCATAATGAAGAACGTAAAAGTATTAGCCGCTCGGAAACGTCATCTGCCGATTATATGGATGGCAAAGCAGGCGATCACGCTGCGTTTAAACAATTTGTAGCGGACCATGATTTAGAGGTATTTCGTAATACCTATATTTTGACCTTGACCTCGCAAAATAAAGAGTATTTGTTAGAAGAATCTGAAAACGTCATTAAGCAATTACAAAAAGAGACACAGGTTCGTTATGGTAAGCATTTTAATTTTTTGCACTATCGAGTGGCGTTACCAGGTCAGGGTTATCAAGCTAAGTTCAAGCGCCCTGATCATGAAATTTTGATTTCAAATATGGCACCGATCATTACCTATGATTGTGGTGTAGAAAATCCTTCTGAGATTCGTCTGTCCAGTACATTAGAAGTAGTGGGTTTTGATACGCCAGAAGGCAAACCCTACCATGGATTAACGGCCGCTAAGACTAATTCGGGCAAAAGTTTGGATAAGGTGGTGACTATTGCTGAAACTTTTCCATTAGGTCGTGATTGGTACATTGCTGAAGTAGGCGGTGAACACGGCGGATCCTATCAATGGGTTGTTGAAGCCTATGGCGGCACCTATACCCGCATTGACCCTGATAAGACCGTGATAAATCCATTTCCGCCTTACGAGGATGCGAAAATGGATGCCGATTTAGAGGCAGGAGAATGGCCGCTTGATACTCACTTAACCAAACCCACGTTGCATACCATTGCCTTTATTTTAGTAGGCGAAACTCGAGACCTTACCGTATTTGAATTGGAGGTTGCCGAGTTTGCGATGCAATCAATGTATGTTGTGCCTGAAGACAAATATGCGCCAAATTTTGCTGATTTTCTACAGTCAATGAAAGAATTAAAATCAGCCTATGAAGGCAAACAAGCGGCCGTATTAATCAGCATGATCGAACATGTCGATTCTTTCTTAAAAGGTCCGCATGGTCGTATCTTCAAACAGGATGATAACCTCATCATAAGTGATGGTATTACAGGGGTTGATTTCAGACCTCTTGTGACCAGTGGTAACACGGAGCTTTTAAAATTCTATATCACTTTTGTGGGTATGCGGTATGCGCAAAAAGCTTATGCGTCGATGCGCTTATCGACAATCATGTTTGATGAAATTCAAGAGTGTACCCGCTACGCTCCCAAAGAAACGACTAACTTAGTGGACCAAATTGTGCGGATGGGACGCAAAGATGCAGGCAGTTTTGATGGCATTTCACAAGACATTAACGCATTGAAAATAGGGGCGACCATCAGTCAGGTATCTCGAGTCAGTTTGCTGTATATGGAATCGGGAAAAGAAGAAGCGGTAGCCTGTTTTCCCAGCTTGCCACAACCGGCTATAGAGACATTTAACAGTTTTCAATCACCCGCGGACTGGGGCTTTAGAGAAGCCATTCGTTTGTTTGAATCCAAAGCGTACCATTTAAGGTTGATGTTCCCCCAAGCTTTAATTGATCTTGGTGATACCTTTTCACCAAGAGTGTGCGCTTTAAAAAAACAAATTGCTGAAATCACCCAGGACCCATTAGAGCGGTTAAAGCTCTTTGATCAAAAGAGGTATCAGGATGCTTAACAGAATTTTTTTGGTGTTTGTTTTTATGATGCCTAATCTCGGCTTTGCGTTTAGTGATGGCTCGGGTTGGAAAATAGTGGCACAGCTTACCTCATTGTTAAAGTTAGCTAATGAGCATCTGGATCAGGCTAAGCAAAATCTTGACGTGCAAAAACGCCTAGAAAAAATGGCGGTTGCCAAAGAAATTAAAAAAACGACCGAACTAGCCGATGATCTTAGCGATTTATTGAATGAAATTGATCGCAGCATTGATCACTTTGACTATGAACCGCAACAGAGTATTGCTGAAATTCGAAGTGAACTCAATACGCTGGTCGAT
>CAZECE010000041.1:0-1616 GCA_964510525.1 uncultured Pseudomonadales bacterium
GGGCGGCACCACCCACTGCGCCATCATCAATGCGAATACGGCAAAAAAAGAAGCGGCTAACAAGCCCGCGCTGATGATACGAGGCACTGAAAAGGCTGCCGCACGCATCACCACTAATTCACTGTTTTGAGCCATTTGACCCAGCGCAAACAAGGCACCGATCAACACCGAAACAGGGAGGAACTCATACAAACGCCTCGGTACGGTTGCCAAAACATAAAAGGCCGCTTCGGGAATGCCATAGTTGTCTTGAACATCTTCCAATTCGGCAATAAAACCAAATACGCTGTCCATACCGGCTAACAGCAACAGTGCGAGGATCACAAATTGAATGACCTGAATGGCAATGTACCGAGTAAGAATCACGTTCTAGGCTTCTGTTTTTGGCTATTTAATTAAAAGATATTTTGTTAACGGATATTTTGAGCAATTAACGGTTATTTTAGAAACTAACCAGGCTGCCAAAGTTTAACCCAATCAAATGCCGGTGTCTCATAGGGATGGGCATCAATTAAAGCGACTTCAACGGCCGCCTGGCAGGCCTCATCTACCAACATTTCCACCCGATACTCAGCCACCTGCTCTAACTCGCCGACAGCCCCCAAAAAAGGCACCGCACCATCCGCTGGACAAAACTGCCCGACACCCTCGACTTGCCAGCAACACTGCCGGTAATGCCCAATAGCCCCCGCTCCCGCAGAAAACAACGCGGTTTTAACGCTGTCTAAATGAGATGCTGGAATGTAAACACATAATTTCAACATACAAATCCGTTCCTAGTATTTTTTCGTTTGACTCTTTAGCGACCCAAGATACACTGCCCAGCATACACGGCTTGTGTTTCTTTAAATACAACGCCGTGAAATACAACGCCATGGAAACAAAATCATGTCAAAAACTATCGTAATAACAGGCGCGAATCGAGGCATTGGCCTCTGTTTCGCTCAGCAGTATGCAAGCACAGGCGCTTCAGTCTATGCGATTTGCCGAACACCTTCCCCTGAACTCGAGGCGCTCGATCTGACCGTCATATCCGGAGTGGATGTTGGCCAACCGGATTGTGTGGCCAACATTAAAAAAGCCTTAAGCGGCCTCTCCATCGATTTGTTGATCAATAATGCCGGCATTCTCAATAACGACAGCCTAGGCAGTATGGATTATGACGCCATTCGCCAACAAATCGAAGTGAATGCTCTGGCACCTCTGAAAATCACCGAAGCCTTGATACCACAGCTTGCTGCTGACGCTAAAATTGCGATGATCACCAGCCGGATGGGCTCGATGGCTGATAACGGCAGCGGCGGCTATTACGGTTATCGGATGTCTAAAGCCGCGTTAAATATGGCATCCGTTTCTTTGGCTCAAGACCTAAAACCTCAAGGCATTGCCGTCGGTATTTTGCACCCTGGCTTTGTCAGTACTGAGATGGTGGGCGGGCAAGGCGACATCTCACCGAATGTGGCTGCCGAGCGCTTAATTCAACGCATCGAGGAACTGAACATTGAAAACACCGGTACCTTTTGGCATTCATACGGCGATAAGCTGCCCTGGTAATTGAACTAGGGCAACACTCTCGCCAGAGCTAGCGCTTAAAAAAACCTTTGGATTTTTTCTCG
>CAZECE010000042.1:0-142099 GCA_964510525.1 uncultured Pseudomonadales bacterium
ATGCCATTGTAAAGGTCTTGCTCTTGCGTGGTGTGAGAGAAAGGTACGGTGAGCGCCTGCCGTTGGGTGTAGCGGACATACTCCAAGACATCACGCCTAAGTGTTCTATGCACAAAGCCTTTTAATCGGGCTTTAAGTTCAGTCAGCGAAGTATTGCCGTGGATATAATTTTGCCGAAATACTTTGTCATCACCGAAGAGGTGCTCATCGATCAGGGTTGAGAGACCAAAAAGCTCCATGAGTGAGTTTTGTAGGGGGGTGGCGGTAAGCAGTAGCTTTTTTCGACCAGCCAGTGCGCGCTTCAGTACTTGCCCCATCTTGTTGTTTGGCCGATGCGCGTTTCTTAATTTGTGGGCCTCATCAATGACGACAAGATTCCATGGCTCGATTAATAACTGTTCTTCGAGTCGAGCTGCGTAGTGGTAGGACATGATGATGACTTGCTTTTCTGCCAGCGGGTTGTGCTTGCCTTCCTTTTGTAAGTTCTTCCACGTTTTTGCATCCAATATTTGCGATGGCAGATTAAATTTATCCAACAGTTCTTGAGCCCACTGTCTTCGTAGCGAGGCAGGGCAGATAATAAGGAGCCTTCTACGCTGTTCGGCCCAGTATTGCGATAGCACCAATCCGGCTTCAATGGTTTTACCAAGACCAACTTCATCAGCCAACATCACTCCCTGGCTTAGGGGGTTGTTGAGGGCAAAGAGGGCGGCGTTAATCTGGTGTGGGTTTAGATCGACACTGGCGTCAAATAAGGATTGGGATAGTCGATCGACACCGCCAGCTCCGTGTTGAATAGTCAGTTCGTGAGCGTAATATTTCGCTTGGTAGTCAGTTATCCTCATCCCGCTCTTCCTGTCCCTGGGATGACTGATCGTCTATCCATTGATCTATCTCTGACTTCTTGAAGCGCCAGGCATTGCCGACTTTAAATGCTGGCAGCTTTTTGGATGCGGCCAATCGGTAAACGGTGCGCTCATTCACTTTCAAAAACTCTGCTACTTCTTTGATGGTTAATATTTCGTCGTTCATGACGGTGCCCTGGATAACGGTGCCTAAGAGGGTCCGGTTGCTAATCTCTCTGGCTTCGCCAAAGATAAAGTCTGTCAAACTAGTACTAATAAGTACATTAATCAATCCCAATTTGAATCGTTGTCAAAGTTATGAGGAGCAGGGTTGCCCTTCGCCTAACCAGTTCTACAAACAAACCCCAATGATCAGTCCGCGTATAACCTGCTGATTTTAAAAGATTCTATTTTCTTGGGTCGCGGACTTCGGGGTTTAGAGGTAGGGAGAGCCGCAGAGAAGATACGCCTTCAGAGAGCGTTTTCAGCAGGAATATGGCGATTAGGCGAGGGTCGGAAAGTCCGCGAGGCTACGCAGAAACCCCCGCAATTACCAACACTTAGGCAATAAAAAACCCCAACTGATAACAGTTGAGGTTTGATATTTGGTGGAGGCGGCGGGAATCGAACCCGCGTCCGTCAGTCCTACATCTTGAGTTCTACATGCTTAGTCATCTCTATTGATTTACCCTTGGCAGCCCGAGTGACAGGACGCTTCAGGGGAGTCTCAGTGGGTTTAACGGTTTGTGTCGAGACCCCTCAAACCGCGATCCTACAAAATGACCATGCATTTAAACCCGTAGGCTGATCTAAGGCATGGGAAACTTCCTAAGAAGTTTCTTTTAGGCTGCTAGTGCAACGTCTCCTTTGAAAGAGTCGTTAGCGGCTACGCCTAAGTTGAGGCTTTCGTCTGCAACTATAAAATTGTAACAGTGTATTTACGAGATCCGCTACCGTCTCGGCATGCCCCCAAGGGTTCGTAACCAGCGTCGAAGCCAGGTCGCCCCCAAAAGCTAAACGATATGACAGTATAGTCCCTTATAAAGTTCAACAAAAATACTTTTTTGTTTCTGTTTTTAAAAAATCACTGTTTCTGATCTTTGGTAAATAACCGCTGTTTCTGCCGTTGCCAATCTTTGTCTTTTTCGCTGGCGCGTTTATCGAACTTCTGTTTGCCTTTGGCCAGAGCAATTTCGCACTTTACCTTGCCATTGCGCCAGTGCAAGTCCAAAGGCACACAGGTATACCCTTTTTTGTTCACTGCCCCAAAGAGTTTGGCCAGTTCTTTGTTGTGTAACAGCAGCTTGCGGGTGCGCAGTGGGTCTGGGGTGATGTGGGTGGAAACGGTGTTGAGTGGGGAGATGTGTGCCCCAAAAAGCCACGCTTCTTGGTTCTTCAGCAGCACATAGGCTTCCGTTAGGTTGATCTTGCCGGCACGCAAGGCTTTTACTTCCCAGCCTTCTAGGGCTAAGCCGGCTTCAAAGTTTTCTTCGATGAAAAAATCAAAGCGGGCTTTTTTATTTTGGCCAATTACATTTTCAGGTGACTTTTTTTTGCTCATGATTTCGGGGTGCGAGTAATGCGGTTTCGTATTTTGACGTGGGGTTGCTACAATCTGCCGAATTTTACGCTGATCTAACCAATGAGGTAATGGTATGGGGCACTTTTTTTGCAGAGCTTTTTTTTGCAGTGTGTGGGGGAGCTTGTTGCTGTTCCTCACGACAGGTTATGCCCGAGCGCAATCTTCAGCGGGTCTTGATCAGGTCATTAATGATTTTATCTCTCCAGTTACCAATAAAATTGTTGGTTGGGTGTTTTTCTCCGCCACCATTGGCGATGTCGCCATACCGTTAATTGTTGTTTGGTTGATCGTGGGGGCGGTGTTTTTTACTTTCTATTTTGGCTTTATCAGCTTTCATGGGTTTAAGCACGCCATTGCGCTAGTGTCAGGAAAATTTGCCGATAAACAGCACCCGGGTGAAGTGACTCATTTTCAAGCCCTGACCACGGCGTTATCGGGCACTGTGGGGTTGGGTAATATTGCAGGGGTTGCTGTGGCCATCTCGATTGGTGGTCCTGGGGCGACTTTTTGGATGATTGTTGCTGGCCTTTTGGGGATGTCCTCTAAGTTTGTAGAGTGCACCTTGGGGGTGATGTACCGTATTGAGCATAAGGATGGTTCCGTATCCGGTGGTCCTATGTATTATTTGTCGCGAGGGTTGAATGATCTTGGGCATCGTCGACTGGGGCTGTTTTTGGCAGGCTTTTTTGCTGTGTGTTGTATTTTGGGTTCCATTGGCGGCGGTAATATGTTTCAGGCCAACCAGGCTTATAAAATGCTGCTCAGTGTGACGGGTAATGAGCACAGTTTTTTTGCCGATAAAGCTTGGTTGTTTGGTTTGCTGTTGGCGGTGTTTGTCGGTTCGGTGATCATTGGTGGTGTGAAAAGTATCGCTCGGGTTACGGTGCGGCTGGTGCCCTTTATGGGCGTCTTGTATGTGTTGGCGTGCATCGTTATTTTGGCTGCGAATGTTTCTCAAATCCCTCAAGCCATTGAATTGATTATCTTGGGAGCTTTTGCGCCAGCTGGTGTGGCAGGTGGTATGGTTGGGGTGATGATTCAGGGCTTTAAGCGCTCCGCGTTCTCTAATGAAGCGGGCATTGGATCGGCCGCGATTGCGCATGCGGCGGTAAAAACCAAGGAGCCGATTACTGAGGGCATGGTGTCTTTGCTGGAGCCCTTTATTGATACGGTGATTGTTTGCACGATGACGGCTTTGGTGCTGGTAGTGACCGGCTCTTACACGCAAGAGTTGGGTGGCGTCGAGCTGACGGCGGCCGCTTTTGGCAGTGTGTTTAGTTGGTTTCCGAATTTGCTGGTGGTGGCTGTGGTGTTGTTTGCAGTTTCGACCATGTTGTCTTGGTCGTATTACGGTTTAAAGGCTTGGACCTATTTGTTTGGGCATGGCAAGCGCACTGAACTGTTGTACAAGTTTATTTTTTGTCTTTTTATTGTCGTGGGTTGCACGATGGATTTAGGTTCTGTAGTGGATTTCTCTGATGCGGCTATCTTTGCGATGAGTGTGGCCAACATCTTGGGTTTGTACATGCTGGCGCCTCAAGTGAAAAAACGGTTACAGAATTATCGCGAAACTGTGATGGCTTAATCATCCTATAACCGAAAAGATGCCGGTAATGACTGAAAAAATACCTATAGAAGTCGCTTATGCGTTGCCGGATCGACAGCGTATTCTCGACATTGAAATAACAGCTGAGACTACGATGTTAATGGCGGCTCAGCAGTCGGGTATTGATGAGGTGTTTCCAGAAATCGACTGGGCAACGGTCAAAATGGGCGTGTTTGGTCGTGAAGAACGCTCACCAGAAACGCGGTTGTTGCATCCGGGTGATCGCATTGAGATTTATCGGCCTTTAACAATGAGCCCTATGGAATTGCGCCGGGTTCGGGCCGCCGCCCAGGCTGAATAACTGGTCAATTCTAAATGACTTATGTTAGTTGTTAGTGCGCGGCCTCTGTGTTAGCGCGCGGCTTCAGCATCAATGTCTGGTGTTTCAGGTGGTTCAATATCCAGCGCTTCAATGTGTGGTGTGGTGTTTTCAGGTAAATTGCCTTCAAAGCGAGCGAGACGATTGTCTTCAAAATAGAGTCGGATGTGGTAGGTCTTCGGGTCGTCACCGGCTTTGCTGAAACTGTAATAATAGTTCCATTGATCGGGGTGGAAGGGGTCTTGCAGCATCGGTGAGCCCATCAAATACACGACCTGATCTTGCGTCATGCCGATGTACAGCTGATCAAGTTTTTCTTGTGCCACAATATTTCCTTGGCCAATATCGATTTTAAATACCCCGGGAAATCGAAGCGAGCTGCACCCTGTTATTAGCATGGAGGCTAGTAGGGCGGCTGTGAGCCTCAAGGTGATCGGGTGTTCTGAAGTTGATTTTAATGGGTTTGTCATGAGTGAGGTCGCCTGCTGGTTAGGGGGTAAGTATAGTCATTCGGTTAAGGTGAGAATAGGTTTAGCTTCGCAAGAGACTCAAGTATCATGCATGGTTTGAGTCATGAGGGGTAGGTGGCGATTAATGCCTGAACAAAATCAAGCGTTGCGTAAGGTGGGGTTAAAGGTCACCTTGCCCCGCATTAAAATATTGCAGATCCTAGAGCAAGGCAATCCACATCATATGAGTGCTGAAGATGTGTATAAAAGGCTGCTTGATTCTGGTGAAGAGGTGGGGCTGGCAACCGTCTATCGAGTGTTGACGCAATTTGAGTCTGCTGGTTTGGTTGAACGACATAATTTTGATGCAGGGCATTCGGTGTTTGAGCTGGCTCGTGGTGATCATCACGACCATATTGTCTGTATTGATTGTGGTAAAGTCTCTGAGTTTACTGATGAAACCATTGAACAGCGCCAAGAAAAGATTGCCTCCGATCTTGGGTTCCAGTTGGAAGATCACAGTTTGTATTTGTACGGGCGCTGTCAGAAAACCGATTGCTCGAATAAGGATACTCAATAAAAGAAGTTCAATAAAAGAACTTAAAAATCAACAAAACTAAACGTTAAGCCAAACTAAACGTTCAACCCAACGAAGCGTTAGGAGCACAGCCGTGTCCGAGGTCAATTCAGTAACTTCTGAAAGCCATCATGAGAGTCGTCCGATCGAAATCTTTTTGTGTCATTTTGGCGGCCCTGAAAAAGCAGAAGAAGTAAGCCCGTTTTTATATCAACTGTTTATGGACCCCTTTATTATTCGTGCGCCTTTTCCGCCGTTTTTTCGCAAGTGGCTGGCGAATAAGATTGTTAAAAAACGTGGTGAGGAGAGTTTGGCGCAGTATCAGCGCATCGGGTTTTCACCCATCAATAAATACACTCAAGCGCAGGCAGAATTGCTGGAAGAAAAGGTGCGATCAAAGCACCCTAATGCGGTGGTAAAAGTCGTTAATCGCTACACCGAGCCTTTTGCGGGTTCTGTTTGCAGGGCTTTGGAGGATAAGCCGATTCGGCGGTTTGTGATGACGTTGTACCCGCATTTTTGCCACAGCACCACTGTGAGTTCGATTCGTGATTTTTCATTGGCGTTGCGTGAGCGTTTTGGTGAGGCGGAAGTGCCTCGCACGGAGGTGTATAACTGGTGGCACAACCCTAAATTTATGGCGTTGAGTGAAGCTTATTTGATTGAGTCTCTGGCTGAAGCTGTGTCAAAAATAAGCGAATCGATCACTATATTGTTTTCAGCGCATGGCATTCCTAAGCGGTATGCGTTGCGGGGGGACCCTTATCCAAATGAAATTAAGATGCACTATCAGCGATTGCGCGAGGTGGGCGAGGCTTGGCTGGCTAAAGAGGCGCCAGGTCGCACTGTGCATTGGCAGTTGTCGTTTCAGTCGCGCGTTGGGCGAATGGAGTGGATTAAGCCCTACACGGAAACGGAGATCTCCAGGTTGGCGCAACAAAACGGTGGGCATTTGTTGTTGGTGCCAATCAGTTTTGTTTCCGATCACATCGAAACCTTATTTGAGATGGATGTGACCTATCAAGAAGACGCGAAGCAGAATGGCTTTTCCAGCTACTCAAGAGTGCCTGGGTTTAATGAAGACCCCAAGCTAGCGGAAGCGCTGTTTGATGTCTTAGAGTCTCAGGGGTTGTGAGTTCAGTATGACAAATGGGGTTCTTTGGTTTAGTATTGCTCGTTTTTAAAGCAGTTGGCGCTTGTTAAGGAACGTTAAGGAACCTAGGTAATGGAAAGACAATACTTTGGGACAGATGGCATTCGTGGCCAAGTAGGCGAGGCCCCAATTACACCGGATTTTATGCTTAAGTTAGGCTGGGCCGTTGGGCGGGTTTTTTCGGAAAGCGGGCAAGGTAAGGCGCGTTTCTTGATTGGTAAAGACACGCGTTTATCCGGTTATATGTTTGAGTCGGCGTTGGAAGCGGGGCTTTCGGCGGCGGGTGCTGATGTTTGGCTGCTCGGCCCTATGCCTACGCCTGCCATTGCTTATTTAACTCGAACTTTTCGTGCGCAGGCGGGTTTTGTGATCAGTGCCTCTCACAACCCGCATCATGATAATGGAATTAAATTTTTCTCAGCCGAAGGCGTTAAATTGGATGATGCGGTTGAGCAAAAAATAGAGGCGTACTTGGATCAGCCGCTGATGGTGGTGCCTTCGGATCAATTGGGTAAGGCGCGCCGGGTAGAGGATGCTGAAGGGCGCTACATCGAATTTTGTAAATCCAGCTTTGAGCGCTCGCTCAGTTTGAAAGGGCTGAAAATCGTCGTTGATTGTGCGCAAGGCGCGACCTACCGTGTAGGGCCGGCTGTCTTTGAAGAGTTAGGGGCTGAGGTGGTACGACTTCACGCTGATCCGGATGGCCTCAACATCAACCTCAAGTGTGGATCCACAGAGCCGCAGGCCCTGCAAGAAAAAGTGGTGGTCGAAAGTGCGGATATCGGTATTGCCTTTGATGGTGACGGCGATCGTGTCGTAATGGTGGATCACTTGGGTCATTTAATCGATGGCGATGAGCTTCTGTATGTCATTGCACGCCACAAAGCGGACAGTACTGGCGGCGTGGTCGGCACTCAAATGACCAACCTTGGGCTTGAAAATGCCATTCGCGATTTAGGCTTGGGTTTTGAGCGCTCTAAAGTGGGGGATCGTTATGTGTTTGAAACTCTGCAGCAAAAAAATTGGATATTAGGCGGCGAGTCCTCAGGGCATATCATCAGCTTAGACAAAACCAGTACCGGCGATGCGATCATTGCCGCGTTACAGGTCTTAGAGGCTCTGCTCATGAGTGAGCAAACCTTGCACGAAGCCTGCGCTGGCGTGCAAAAATATCCCCAATTGATGGTTAATGTGAAGGTCAGAGATAAACAGCAAGTGCTGTCGGATGCGTCGGTATCGGCGGCAGTCGCGGCTGCGGAAGAGCGTATGGGTAAGGCGGGCCGGGTTTTATTACGGCCGTCTGGTACCGAGCCACTGATTCGAGTGATGGTCGAAGGTGAAGACCAAGAGCTGGTGAAAACCTTGGTGGATGGCATTGCTGATGAGGTGCGCAAAGCCAGCGCCTAACGCCTGTGCTGCATCTGTACATGCAGGGTGTTTTACCGAACCTGTTGAGTTGTTGGCCGGTCTCGTTTAACATCCCGCGATCTTTATAAGTGAATTTGTGTAAAAGGGTTGAGTGTGTCTAGCACAGGTTTGGTAGTTGCCAATTGGAAGTTGAACGGTTCTCAGGCTATGGCGACCGATTGGTTAGCGGAATACGCATTATTGAGTCAGGATCATGATCTGAGCTTAGTTAGATCGGTTGTATGTCCTCCGTTTCCTTATGTGCCTTTATTATCGGCCAGTCAGATGACTGCGGGTGCTCAAGACGTCAGTTTGTATGAGCAGGGCGCTTACACCGGAGATGTCTCCGCGGAGATGCTCGCGGATTTTCAAGTGACCTATGCTATAGTGGGGCACTCGGAACGTCGAGCCTTGTTCGGAGAAACCGATGTGGATGTGGCTAAGAAAGCTCAGCTGCTATTGGCCAAAGGCATTAAGCCCATTATTTGTGTTGGGGAATCCCAAGCACAAAGAGAGGCGAACCAAACCTTTGATGTGGTCGGTCAGCAGCTCTCTGCGCTGTTGGAGATATTGACGGTAGCGGATTTGGCTAAGGTGGCCATCGCTTATGAGCCGATATGGGCGATTGGCACCGGGAAGACGGCTACGGCCGAGCAAGCCAATGAAGTGCATCAATGGATTTACGATTGGGCATCGCGGCAGGGCATGACCGATGAGCAGCTGCAGGCAATGCCGGTTATATATGGCGGCAGTGTTAAGCCTGAGAATGCCGCTGATTTGTTTTCGATGTCGGCCATTAAGGGCGCATTAGTGGGTGGGGCATCGTTAAAGCCCAATGATTTTTTTAACATAGTCAAAGCCTGGCACGACAGGTAAGAAGACAGGTAAGAATAGGAACAATACATGCTTTCGACCGTTATTTTAGTAATTCAAGTCGTTTCCGCGATTGCGCTGGTAGGCTTCGTTTTGTTGCAACAGGGCAAAGGTGCGGATGCCGGGGCTTCTTTTGGGGGTGGTGCGTCGCAAACGGTATTTGGCAGTTCGGGTACTGGTAACTTTTTAACGCGTATGACTGCCTTATTTGCGGTGGTGTTTTTTTGCTGCAGCTTAGGTTTGGCTCACCTAACCAAAAAGGCCATTAATGATGGCTCATCGTTGAATTTTGAGCTGCCCGCGGCTGAGGCCGGGTTGGGCGGTGAGGGTGTTGTTCCAGATCAGGCGTTGGCTCCTGCTGAAATGGTTATCTCGTCAGACGAGCTGCCAGTCGAGACTGCTTTGCCAGAAGGCGATTTGCCGGTTCCGGTAGCGCCGCCTGTATCTGAAGGTGGATCTTCAAGTGACTTGCCACCTACTGGTGATCTGCCTGAGGTGCCTGTTTCAGCTGGGCCCGCTAGTGAGTCCGCCGATGAAACTGATGCCGCGGCGCAAGCAATGACGCGTGCGGAAGAAATTAAGGCAGCAGCCGCAGCGGTGAATGCTGAGTCTGAAGCAGTAATCGATGCCCCTGTGGAAAACAAGTGATACATACTCAATATGCCGATGTGGTGGAACTGGTAGACACGCTATCTTGAGGGGGTAGTGACCTTCGGTCGTGCCGGTTCGAGTCCGGCCATCGGCACCAAATTTTTAGTCATGATTTTCTCGAAGAAATTATTTGAAATAAATTTTGACTCGTCGAAGTTAAGTCCGTATTATGCTTCGACTTTCTTGATGCGGGGTGGAGCAGTCTGGTAGCTCGTCGGGCTCATAACCCGAAGGTCGTTGGTTCAAATCCAGCCCCCGCTACCAATTTTTATATCCATAAACCACGTGTTCAATACTCTCGAAAAAGACTATGCGTTGGTTATCTCTCAGAATCTGATCTGGGGCGATATGGATGCCTACCAACATATTAACAACACGGTTTATTTCCGTTATTTCGAAGACACTCGCATGGCCTATTTTGAAAAAATTGGGGTCAATGCTCACATGGTGCAACACAATCAAGCGCCCATTTTGGCAAGAACGGAGTGTGATTTTAGGTCCCCATTGATCTACCCGGATCAAATTTATATTGCCACGAAATGTCAGCTCTTATCTGAGAAAAAATTTAACATGGATTATGTGATTGTCAGTAAGGCGCAGAATCGGCTGGTTGCTGAGGGTTCTGGATTGGGAGTGTATTACGATTTTAATACGCACAAGAGTTGTAAGGTACCTGAGCGCATAGCCCTGGCGATGCAGTCTTGAGTTTAAAAGGTGACTTTGTAAAAGTGGGGGGGATTGATGCCGGAAGAAATCTTTTTTGAAGCAGAAGGGTGTTTCATCACGGAGTTATCCAATACGCCTGAAGACCCGGTTGTCTCTATTGCAAAAGCGCGGGTGTTGCCGGGTGTGACGACGGCTTGGCACTGGCTGTCGGGGACTGTTGAGCGGTATGTGATTCTATCGGGTCAGGGTCTGGTTGAAGTCGGGGAGCAGCCAGCAAGACAGGTATTGGAAGGGGATGTGGTGATTATACCGGCTAAAGTCAGGCAGAGAATCTCCAATGTGGGAGCGGTCGATTTAATTTTCCTTGCCGTCTGTACGCCTCGATTTGAGATGCAAAACTATCATCATGGTGCTTAATGCCTGCGAGGCGGTGAGTGAAATAAGTGCGTCACCCCAAACTTGATTTGGGGTCCAGGGAACAAAGGCGCTGTTAGTGGTTGTGCTAAAAGACTGCATAGACAGTAGTGAACTTGGGGTACAGTGTTCTTACCTCTGGATTCCGCATCAAGTGCGGAATGACGTAACAGAGTGAATTTTAAAGAGAGGAAGTAATGTATGAATTTGACGGTTTATTTATCCGGAGAAATACACACCGATTGGCGCGATCAAATCATTCAAGGCTGTGAGGGCTGTGGCATTCGGTTTTTGTCTGCAGTTACCGATCATGATGCCAGCGATGCTGCAGGGGATTTGTTGGGCCCAGAAGATAAACCTTTTTGGCGCGATCACAAATCCGCAAAGGTCAATGCGATGCGCACCAAAACGTTCATCGAGCAGTGCGACATTGCGGTGATTCGGTTTGGCGAGAAATACAAACAATGGAATGCAGCCTTTGATGCGGGCTATTGCGCGGCCCTGGGCAAACCCTACATCACGCTTCATGGTGAAGATATCGTACATCCGCTTAAAGAAGTCGATGCCGCCGCTTATGCTTGGGCGACCACCACGGAGCAGGTGGTGGGGATGTTGGGATACCTAGTCATTAGTTTGTGAGTTTTGCCTCTGTGGAAGGTATTAAGATGAGTCTTCTGTGAATGGAAATAGCGAAGCGCTTTTCACTTTTGGAAGTGCTGGAGCGTTACTGCTGCTACTGGGAATTAATATTTCGTTTGTAAAGTACCTAATTTATGTTTGTGGTTAGAAGTATCTCTGATTTTTATTTAATCTAAATATGCTTTATTTGGAAAAATGTTTCTTGAATAGTAATTTGGGGTGTGTATAATTTTTGTTCTTTGAGTCGTATCTAAAAGCTCATATTGATTTATAAGAAAATCCAGTAAGAACTGGTTAATAATTTAAATAAAAGTAGAGCAGAGTTGCTTGTTGGAGTGAAAGTGTAATGAATTCAGGTTTGACTAGTCCCACAATTCCAGGAAGATTCCAGCATAAGTTGGCAGACATTCATAAGCGTTTTTCTAGTGAAGATTTAACTGATGACGACACTAGAAACAGCCTAATGGATGATATTGAGCGTTATGACGGTCAGATAATATTTTTTAGCAAGATAAATAGTCCTGAACAAATAGATATGCTTGCAACAACGGTTGAGTTAAACAAATCATTAAATAAGATTATGTGTTCAGAAGATGTGCCTCTTCAGACTGACAAAAAAAATATAAAAATGCGTCTCAAGGTAGAGACTTCAAATAAAAAAGAAATGACTTTTGATAACGTTTCTGTAAAAAAATTTAAAGACATTGCATTTGCATTGGCCTCGAAAAAGATATCCCTGACTAAAATAATTGAGGTAAAAATTATTCAAGATTTTCTATATGAATCGCCAAAAGAAATTTTTGATCAAAACAACAGTGTCTCTAAAGACATTCAAAATTTTATCGGCACTTCAAATTCAAAGGCTTTTACCCTAGCGAATCTTGATGAATTGAGCGAACGTTTAGAAAATAATGGTTGTTTATCAGGATAATCACCAGGCTGTCCTGGTAAACAGCGCCTTAGATATTTCGATTTTTTTCAGCAAAGTTTGAAAAATAATTTCTTAAAAATGAAAGTTTCGACTCGTAATCCCCTCTAACAGAAAAATGGTCTAGGGCAGAGTAAAGCAGGTAGACTATGCTGCTTCACGAAAGAGGGCAGACCGAGATCTTTGAGCCTTCAAAATCAAAAAAGCCTTAAAATCATTAGAGTGGTGAATACAGCGTGTTTGGATTGGTAAAACAAGAGTGGTTTGGAAACGTCCGAGGGGATGTGTTGGCTGGTTTGGTGGTGGCGTTGGCGTTGATTCCTGAGGCCATCGCCTTTTCGATCATTGCGGGGGTGGATCCTAAAGTCGGACTTTATGCCTCTTTTTGTATTGCGGTCGTCATTTCCTTTGTCGGTGGCCGACCGGGCATGATTTCTGCGGCAACGGGCGCGATGGCGTTGTTGATGGTCACATTAGTCAAACAGCATGGCTTAGAATACTTGCTGGCCGCTACGGTATTGACCGGGTTTATTCAGATCGGAATGGGGTTATTAAAGCTCGATCGATTGATGAGTTTTGTTTCTCGCGCCGTGGTCACCGGCTTTGTAAATGCCTTGGCCATTTTGATTTTTATGGCTCAATTGCCTGAGCTGATTGATGTGCCTTGGACGGTGTATCTGATGACGGCCGCTGGACTAGGCATCATCTATTTGTTTCCGCTATTACCGCGTGTGGGTCAAGTCATTCCATCTCCATTAGTTTGCATTTTGTCACTCACCGCTGTGGCAATGTTGTTAGGTCTGGATATTCGCACCGTGGGAGACATGGGCGAGTTACCGGATACGCTGCCAGTTTTTTTGTGGCCAGATGTCCCTCTAACTTGGGATACCTTGCAGATCATTTTCCCCTATTCGGCAGCACTGGCTGTCGTGGGGCTGTTGGAATCTTTAATGACGGCCACCATTGTGGATGATTTAACGGATACACACAGCAATAAAACCCGTGAGTGTCAGGGGCAAGGCATTGCTAACATTGCCGCGGGTTTTATGGGTGGCATGGCAGGCTGTGCGATGATTGGACAGTCTGTGATTAATGTAAAATCGGGTGGCCGAGGACGTTTGTCGACGTTTATTGCTGGGGTTGTGTTGTTGATCTTGGTGGTGTTTTTAAGCGATTGGGTTTCCCAAATCCCGATGGCGGCCTTGGTGGCGGTGATGATCATGGTCTCGATCGGGACTTTTGATTGGCGCTCGATCCGTGATTTGAATCATTACCCGTTATCGACGAATGTTGTGATGATTGCCACTGTGGCGGTTGTGGTTTGGACGCATAATCTGGCCTATGGTGTTTTTGTTGGTGTGTTGCTGGGCTCACTTTTCTTTGCCAACAAAGTCAGTCACTTTATGTATGTCGAGAAAAGTTTCGATGAAGCCGAAAATAGCCGAACGTATAAAGTACATGGTCAGGTTTTTTTCAATTCCGCAGCTAAGTTTTTAGCGCAATTTGATTTCAAAGAAGCGGTTGAAAAAGTGGTGATCGATTTAAGTTTGGCGCACTTTTGGGATATTTCCGCGGTGAGTGCGTTAGATAAAGTGGTGATTAAGTTGCGTCGCGAAGGGGCGGATGTCACGGTTTTGGGGTTGAATGAAGCCAGTGAAACCTTGATCGATCGTTTTGGTGTACATGATAAACCAGAGGAAGTGGCACGCGTATTAGGGGAGCACGGATGATGAATACGTCAGAGCAAACGCATGAAATAAAACAAGCCACAAGCAGTGGCAAAAAAATAGTGGCTTGTTTGGATGGGGCTGCTCAAAGTCAAGCCGTTTGCGATTACGCGATTTGGATTGCGCAAACATTATCAGCGCCACTTATGTTGCTTCATACAATAGAGCCGGCGCAAGTACCCCCGGTCGCTGATTTGAGTGGGGCTATTGGTCTTGGGGCTTCAGAAGAGCTGCTGGCGGAGTTGACTGAGGTTGAGCAAAGCCGGCGTCAGCTGATGATAAAAAAAGGCAATATTATGTTGCAAGCTGCTAAACAGCGAGCAGAGGCGCAAGGTATTGAAGATGTTGAAACGGTGCAGCAGCATGGTAATCTCGCTCAGGTGTTGGTGGATCTTGAAGAGCAAGTTCGCGTGCTGGTGATGGGCATTCGGGGGCAGGATCACGAGTCGGATGCCTCTGGATTAGGTTCGCAATTAGAAACCGTGATTCGCTCGTTGCACACGCCCATTTTGGTGGTCAATACGGAATTCTCGAAGCCTAACAATGTGATGTTGGCGTACGATGGCAGTGAAGCCGCCGATAAAGGGTTGGCTCTCGTGGCTTCAAGCCCGTTATTTCAAGCCTTACCGTGCCACTTGGTGCACATCGTGGATGCGGCCAATGCTGAACAAGACGATCCAATTTTAAATCGTGCTCATGCTCAATTGAAAGCATCGGGTATGGAAACCAAAGCCGTTAGTTTGGCGGGAAAAATGGAAACCGTTTTGGTGGAGTGCCAGCAACAGCAAGGAATTGATTTGATGGTAATGGGCGCGTTCAGCCACAACCGGTTGCGTAAATTACTGCTGGGCAGTTTAACCGCGAAAATGCTGGAAAAGACGCAAAAGCCGGTGTTGTTGCTTCGGTAATTGTAGATGCAGTAGTGTTTTTATGGCGTCCCCGTACGTTTGTAAAAATATCACACCAAACTTGATTTGGGGTCCAGGGGTGGTGGCAATGGGTTGAGTGGGAGTTCGAAGTGACTTGGTAGCATTTACCTTTAGATTCCAGATCAAGTCTGGAATGACGAGCGTGAACCTAACCCATATATCTGGAATGACGAGAACAATTTAATTCCAGGTTAAGCCTGGCATGATGAGAAATTGGGTTTGTGAGTAAGGATAAACACTTCGATGTCGTTATCATCGGCGCAGGCGCATCCGGGTTGATGTGCGCTGCGACGGCCGGTGCTCGTGGTTTAAAGGTGTTGGTACTGGAAGGCAGTAATAAGCCAGGTAAAAAAATCTTAATGTCGGGTGGCGGGCGTTGTAATTTTACCAATCTTCATATCACCCCAGAACGGTTTATCAGTCAAAACCCCCATTTCTGTAAATCGGCATTAAGCCGTTATACACAATGGGATTTCATCGATCTGGTAGAGCGCTATCAAATTCCTTATGAAGAAAAAAATATGGGTGAGCTTTTTTGCCAGCATTCTGCAAAAGACATTTTAATGATGTTGCTGGCTGAGTGTGAGGCGGCTCAGGTTGAAGTTCGTGTGAACGCTGAAGTCAGTGCCATCATGCCTATAGAGAGTGCTGTCAGCCGATACCAATTAAGCGTTGATTCAATTATGTTGACCACCCGGTCCCTAGTCATTGCATCGGGTGGGCTGTCAATTCCGACCATGGGGGCCAGTGATTTTGGTTATCGGGTGGCAAAACAGTTTGGACTTAACGTATTGCCAACGCGTGCGGCTTTGGTTCCATTGACCTTTACCGATGAGTTGAAACCTTTGTTCAGCCGGCTGTCGGGAGTCACGGTTGATGTTGAGGCTGGTTCATCTTTAAAAAGCTTTTTGGGCAGTTTGTTGATGACTCACCGAGGGCTCAGCGGTCCTCCTATACTGCAACTTTCGAGTTATTGGCAAGAAGGTGAGTCGATCACGTTAAAACTGTTACCTGAAAAAGCGATGGTGGCTGAATTACTGGCGATCAAGCAAGAGAGGCCAAAAGCCTTGTTGCGCACGATACTGAATCAATGGCTGCCGAGTGCGTTGGTTTTAGAGTTAGAGGCGCGACACTGGTCAGACTGTGCCGAGAAGGAAATGACTCACATCCCGGATCGAATGTTGCAGGCCGTCAGTGAAGCTTTGCAAGCATGGCAAATAAAACCGGCGGGGACAGAGGGGTATCGAACCGCTGAAGTGACCTTGGGTGGCGTGGATACAGATGAAGTTTCCTCTAAGACGTTTGAAGTAAAAAAACAGCCTGGTTTGTATTTTATTGGCGAAGTATTGGATGTCACAGGCCATCTGGGTGGCTTTAACTTTCAGTGGGCTTGGTCTTCTGCTGTGGCGGCGGGTTTGGCGGTTGGTTGAAGCAAGCTTGTTGGCTGACTGAAGAGGCAAGATTGGAATTGAGATGGAAGAAAACCTAAAGCACTGTATCTGGGTAGATGCTGATGCATGTCCAGTAGCGATCAAAGAAATTTTGTTCAAAGCGTCAACTCGAACAAAAACACCACTGACATTAGTGGCGAATCAGCCATTGAGAGTGCCGCCTTCTCCTTATGTGAAGTCCGTACAGGTCCAGCAAGGATTTGATGTGGCGGATAATGAAATTGTTCGCAGGCTCAGCGCCGGAGATTTGGTGATTACCAGTGATATTCCTTTGGCGGCAGAAGTGATTGAAAAGGGTGGCCGTGCTCTGAGTCCTCGAGGTGAGTGGTTTTCTAAAAACGATATTAAAGCGCGTTTAAATATGCGGGATTTTTTGGACAGTATGCGCTCGAGTGGTGTTCAAACTGGCGGCCCGCCGGCCTTGAGTAAAAGTGATATTAAAGAGTTTGCGGATCATTTAGATCGTTGGTTAGCAGATTTAAAGTAATTCTATTCAGTCTTGCGCTCGCAATCGCTGTCTGGATCTGATGCAATTGTCGCACTAAAATTTCCTTGAGGTGTAGAAGATAATTTTTCAGTAAGTGTGTTGGCTTGTGTTTGCGCTGCTTGCCTTACTCTAAGCCGTCTTAAAAAGTGTAAGTTATCCGCTATTCTTCTTTCTGGGGTATTGTTAGATTGATTGTTATTTTGTCTAACGGAATTGGTTTGTCTGGTTGGCGAGGGAGCGGTGTTATTTGGCTCGCGCATAATTCCGGTTGAGAAGAAGGGGATCTTCCTTGAGGTGTTTCTGTTTCGCCTTGAGTGAGTGTGCGGGCAATTCTGCCTGAGTGGCTAGAAGCGTGTGATGAAACAGAAGAGGAAACTGAATTGTTACTTGAAGAATCGTCGTTTCCCTGAAATTTAGGCGGCGTTTGGTTGTTAGATCCACCTGCTGGGTTCAAGCTCATACATTTTACCTGTGCTATTTAGATTTTTGTAAATTCGTAAACCAGCCGAAAAGGCCGCCAGTTGCAAACATCAGCAAACTGTAAGTGACCGCTGGTATAGTCATGATGGCGTTGCCAAGTATGGTCCCTGATATCAGCAAAGCAACTGTACCATTTTGAATGCCAATTTCTAAACCCAAAGTAATCGATTGTGGATGATTAAGTTTGTTCATCTTTGCGATTGTAAAACCTGAAATAATGGCGATTACATTTAATAACAAAGTGGCAACTCCAGTATCGATAAAAAAATTGGCCATGCTGTCTTTATTTTTAAGTACGACTCCGGCGATGATCAAAAAAAGAAAAGCGATTGAAACTATTTTTACAGGCTTGTTAGCTTTGGTGGCTAAGTTTGGCTTAAGGTGATGAATCAGTATTCCAATAGCGACAGGTATTAAAGTGATAACAATTAGCTGAATAATGGTTTTAAATATAGGTAGATTAAATGTGTTTGTATCACCCAAATAGTAATCAAGTGCTATTGCTGTAAAAATTGGGATTGTAAATGGGGTTATGAGGCTTACAAAAGCCGTTAGGCTAATTGAAAGCGCTACATCACCGCGTGATAGATAACTCATCATATTTGAGGTGGTACCACCAGGACAAAGCGCAACAATTAATAATCCGACGGCCAGCCCACCTTCCAGACCAACTAAATGAATCACCAATATTCCTAAGACTGGCAGTAAAGCTAGCTGGCAACTCAAGCCTATTAACATGGCTTTAGGGGATTTAAAAACATCAGTAAAGTCTGATATTCGAAGCGATAATCCCATACCAAGCATGATAATAAACAATGAGATAGGTAAAATAACTTGGGTTAATATATCGGATTGCATAAAGGGCGTTTCCACCGGGTGGGTCTGATAAAACAGCAAGTTTAGTCAAATGCTTGAAAGTTTATTCTATAATTGTCGATTTTAAGATCGACTTTTCTTGAAACGATCAGATACTAACATGCCAATGAGCATGGCTGCGATAAAAATGATGGCATTAAACGCGATATGAAAAGAAGTGATCGCTAAGGATAATGAAGCAATCGCAGGGCCAGGACACCAGCCATACAGTCCCCAGCCGACACCAAACAGTGCTGAGCCTGTGATGAGAGGTGTATCGATCGTTGTTTTTTCCGGAAGCGAATAAGCTTCCGTGAATGTTGGCTTTTCTCTTTTTTTCAGGAGATAAAACCCTGGTATTGCGACAGTAAGCCCGGAGCCCATGACAAAGGCAAGTGCGGGATCCCATTGGCCAAATAAATCAAGGAATCCTAATACTTTATGGGTATCAGTCATGCCCGAAATCGCAAGGCCTAAGCCAAAAAGAGCGCCTGAAGCGATAGGAATGATGTATTTAAATAAGGTGACGGCTGACATAAGCGGTGATGATTCCAGTCAACATAAAACACATGGTTGCAACGATCGATCTTTTTGAAAGGCGACCAATACCACATATGCCATGACCACTTGTGCAGCCGCTGCCATAATGGGCTCCAAAACCAACCAGCAAACCTGCTGCAATCAGTTGATATAACGATTGTGTGGCAGGTGGTGAGGGGTATGGGAAATTCAAAATGGCATTAGCCAGGTAAGCGCCGATGATGAGGCCCACTAAGAATAAGGGGCGCCACAGTGTTTCAAAAATCGATGCTTTGGGAGGTAAGGTAATGCTACGCCAAAGCATGCCGCTGATGCCTGTGATTTTGCCAAGATAGCCAAACATCATGAGCACAGAGAGCCCTATTAATGCTCCTCCAATGCCGGCGTTAATAATAGGGTCGTTCATTTAATATCGCTCGTAATTGATGCACAAGTATTTTGAGGGCTGAACTGGGCAAAGAGGCTGAGAATTTTATGAAGGATGATGTCCATTTTGATTAGTAAGATTTGAGTATTTGTGAGTGATTATAAGGTATAGAAAGCTCTTTTATTATAGGGTAAAAAGAGTTTGTCGTTTTCAAAATGAAATTATTTGGGGTGCAGGGAATATGAATGATCGGTATGGTTTGTTAAAACTGAACGACATTGTAACAACGTATGAACGAATACAGCCGTTGATAAACCAAACACCTATTTTCCAATCGGCATTGTTGAACGACTGGTTAGGCCACACTGTTTTATTCAAAGCTGAATGTATGCAAAAAATTGGTGCGTTTAAAGCACGTGGCGCCTCAAATGCTATTTTAAAACGCATTGAAAATAATGAACGGCCAAGCGAAATTGTAGCGTCGAGTTCGGGGAATCATGCGCAAGCCGTCGCATGGGCCTCTGCAAAATTTGATATCCCAGCAACGATTTATATGCCTAAAACGGTGTCTACAGTAAAGCGTCAAGCGACGAAGCACTATGGGGCTAAAACCGTAATATGTGAAGACCGTTTTGAGGCGGATCGCCGAGTTAAAGTGCATGCACAATCTGGAGAGGGAATCTTTTGGTTACCACCTTATGATCATGATGATGTGATATGCGGGCAGGGCACTGCTTGCTTGGAGGTGTTGAGGGAGTACTCGGATATTGATGCTATGGCAGCTCCATGTGGTGGCGGTGGTTTATTATCAGGTACATTGATTGCCGCTAAAGGCAAAAACTCCAATATCGCTGTTATTGGGGTTGAACCTAAGAATGCTGACGATGCCTGGAGAAGTGTTCAAGCGGGTAAGGTAATTAAGCTTTCGGAACCACCAAAAACATTAGCCGATGGTGCTTCGACGCTGTCTGTTAGCGAACGGACTTTAACTTATTTAAAACAACTGGATTTGTTTGTCACTGCAACGGAAGAACAAATTGCCTATTGGACACAATGGCTTCAGCACCTGCTTAAACTTCAAATTGAGCCCACCTGTGCAATGACGATGGTAGGTGTGGTTGATTGGTTGAAAAAACAAACTGAACCTAAAACGGTTTGCGTGATTATTTCAGGTGGCAATATTGATAATGCTAAACGTCAGGCTTTGCATGAGATAAACTATTTGGATAATCCACCATCATTATATTGAAACAACTTCTGACATAGTATTTCAGCAGGATCAGCAACTTCAATGGGAGAGGACTGATCATTTATGACGAGCGGAAGCTCAGTACATGCAGCTAAAACCACGTCGCAATTTTTATAAGTTTCCAGCATCTGCCTAATTTTCGTTAAATGTGATGAATTAACAGATACCCCTGAAGCGATTATTTTTTGAATGTCTTGAATGAGGTTTCGATGTGCTGATTCAGGAATGACGACCTTTAATCCTGATGATTCAAGCTTATTTTTATAATAGCCACACTCCATCGTGTATTTGGTACCCGTTAGCAATACTGAGTTGAACTTTCGTTGGCTCAAGTATGAAACTACCTCATCAACCATGTGAATGAATGGCGGTTTTAAACTGAGATCGCTTTTGATCATGTCTATTCCTTCATGAAGTGTGTTATTACACAATGCTATGCATGAAGGGTTTACGCTATCAAGGTATTCCAATTCTCGTTTTAAAATTGGGTTAATCATTTCCCAGTTATTGGGGTAATGTTTCGAGATTTCGAAGTAGTCGATGCTTGAAAGTAGTATCCGTGCAGAGTGACCGGCACCATATTTTTCACCAGCCATTTGGTTGAGGATTTTGTAAAACTCAATGGTTGAAGGCCAGCTGGTGCCGCCTATTAAACCGATGGTTTTTAAGAGAGTGGTTTTCATGAGAATGGTTTTCCTAGTGTTTTACCACCCACTGATTTTATCCCAAATGGTAATCTCACCATCACCAATGACATGGTAGCAATCGTAGGGTGCTACGGTCATACAAGCATGATTGGGTAATATTCGGAGTTTTTTGCCAATCGGAAATTGTTCAAAATCGATGTTCCCATTTTTTGTGGTGATTTGGCCATGTTCTTGGCTGACTTTGCATATATACATGTTTTCGAATATTTCGTTAGATGTTGAATCCATCACCAAGCCAAAGCCACAGTCGTTCGTTTGATTTTGGGTACCTCTATCTTGTGATAATGCTAATGCACCTGCATCGACAATGATTCGATTACGTTCAGGTTGATGGCTGATAACCGTGGTTAATACACTCACAGCGATATCGGAAAAATCACAAACACCAAGATTCGCTTGGAATAAATCCATAAACATATAAACACCCGCTCGGATTTCGGTTAAACCATCAAAGTTTTTCCCGAACATGGCAGTTGGAGTGGAGCCAGCGGTAACAATACTAATGTCGAAACTGTTTTGTCGTAATGTGTCGGCGGCGGTGGTGACGGCAAGACGTTCTTGTTCAGCAATCTCAATAATTTCATCAATATTTGATGCTCTGTATGAACTACCTGCATGAGTCATCACTCCAGAAAGGGTAAGGTTTTTTGTTCCACTGATTTCTTGTGCGATTTTCAATAAGTGAGGTGAGTCAGGTTTAATTCCAGCTCTCGTACCGTCACTATCTATTTCAATTAAAACTGAGATGGTGTGATTTAATTGATCAGTAAAGTTAGCCAATAAACCAACAGCATCAGGATTGTCGACAACAATACGAACAGTGGTGCCGTTATCATATAATTTGGCCAAACGTGGCAACTTCTCAGCAACAAAGCCAACACCATAGATGATGTCTTTAATGCCCATATTTGAGAAGTATTCGGCTTCTTTGAGTGTGGAAACCATGATTCGTTGATCGATACCTTCCAAAGCGATTTTTGCTATTTCTTCGCATTTGGTGGTTTTGAGATGAGGGCGAAACGGAATAGCCATTTTCTTGAATTTCGATGTCAGCGTTGCGGTATTATTCAGCAGCTTTTGTTTGTCTAAAATTAAACAGGGTGTTTCTAAGGAATTGAGTGACATCTTTGTTAATAACCGAGGGTTTTAAATTAGCTTGAATTATGAGCTGACAGTATAAAGTGTTTTGACTTTATGGGTTACAAGAAAATCGACATCATTGAAGCGAATGAATCTCACTGGCAGGGTATTTGGAAAATATTGCAGCCAACATTTGAGAGTGGGGATACCTATGCTTATCCACCAGGAATTTCTGAAAGTGCAGCCAAACATTATTGGTTAGAGATACCTCAAAAGACATTTATTGCTATTCATGGTGATGAGGTGGTTGGCGTTTATTACATCAAGCCAAATCAACCTGGACTGGGTAGCCACATTTGTAATATTGGTTATGTCGTATCACCTGATAAGCGAGGTGGGGGTATTGGCACTCAATTAGCTGAACATTCGTTTCAAATAGCTAAGGAGCTTGGTTTTCATGCGATTCAAGCAAACTTGGTTGTCAGTACGAATACAAAAGCGATCAAGTTATGGCAGTCGATGGGGTTTGAAATTATTGGCACAATACCTAACGGGTTTAATTTGAAAGGTGAAAAGTACGTTGATGCTCACATCATGTTTAAGGTTTTGTGAGTAACTCCATACATGTTTGGTTGTATTTCAATCTTGTCTTTGTGGTATACTACTGTTCATTTTGAGGCTGTCAGATATACACTCGTGACTCAAGGGAATGAGGGTTATTCAAAAGGATGTAATAGTCGATGTGACTGAGCAGCCTTTCCTTAATCCGCTAATCCAAAATAAGAGTAGTATATGCAGAGTCACAGTTCACCAGCCTTGAGTCCTTCAAATTCTTCATCTCTTTTGCAATATCTACATACTGCATTCCATACCTCGCCAGAAGTAGATAGAAGAGTTGGTTTGCCTTTGTCGAATGTACCAACCCCAAACCCAAGATCACCTCAACTTCAGCCAGTAGATGGAGATCAACTAGGTATTCCAGAGTTAAATAGTGACTCCATGGGGACTCCCGCAGTTTTAACTCCAAGGTTATTAGATGTTTCATCAATGGAGCTTTCTAATAGTGGTCCAGAGTTAAAGGCTAGCGATTCAGAATTGAAGCCAACATCTGCTGATGAGATTGATCGCAGCAGTGGTAACTTGAACCTAGCCCTGACAGAAATTAAGCAGCTAATTAAGGTGTACTCAAAAAAGCTAGCTAAGGCTTACAAGGCAAGGGAGTTAACTGATAACAAAATTAGCGAAATCGAAAAGAGCTTTGTATCCGAAAAAAATGAAATTTATGAGAAACATGACATTTCAGATGATATGAGAAACAAGAGTAATAGAGTGGTATCTGAACATTTTTCGGAGCTTTTGCGGTTTTTGAAAGAAGGTAATAATGCAGTTGTAAAAAAGATTATCAGGAGTTTGAAGGATAATTTCATCGAGTTTGTTAAAAATACTGGGCATGTATCATATAGCGGTCAGAGGTAATTACTCCAGGTTGGTTTGAAATTGTTGTAGCGAGACAGATTGATTTTTAATCTAGGACAAACCGCCTCAACCCCCGGTACGAATTTCGGTACGAGGGCTAACCCCTTGGTCTAGGTGGTTTTATTATTTAACCGAATAATCACTCAAATCTTAGTAATTTATCAGGACAACTCTCGGACATTTCAACTTTGCTTGTAAGAGTATCAAATAATCCCTCAACTCTCATCCAACTCATCACCGTCATCAAAAGTCGGCAATCCCAAGCCAGAAAAAACTTCCCAATAAATGTCTAAAAAATGGTGGGCCCTGTAGGACTTGAACCTACGACCAATCGATTATGAGTCGACTGCTCTAACCAACTGAGCTAAGGGCCCATTCATGCGCTGACTACGAATCGGTATCTAGGAAACTCCGCAATTGTTCGGAACGGCTGGGGTGGCGAAGTTTTCTTAACGCTTTGGCTTCGATTTGACGTATGCGCTCACGGGTAACGTCAAATTGTTTTCCGACTTCTTCTAAGGTGTGGTCGGTGTTCATGTCAATACCAAAGCGCATCGCTAGGACTTTGGCTTCACGCGCCGTTAGGCCGGATAAAACGGATCGGGTTGATTCTTTTAAGCCGCCAATGGTGGCTGAATCAACGGGGGATTCTATGTTGGTGTCTTCAATAAAGTCACCTAAGTGAGAATCTTCATCATCGCCAATGGGGGTTTCCATTGAAATAGGTTCTTTGGCGATTTTTAAGACCTTACGTACCTTGTCTTCAGGCATTTCAAGCTTTTCGCCGAGCTCTTCAGGCGTTGGTTCTCGGCCCATCTCTTGAAGCATTTGCCTGGAAACACGATTGAGCTTATTGATCGTCTCGATCATGTGCACTGGAATTCGAATGGTGCGAGCCTGATCAGCAATAGAGCGGGTGATCGCTTGGCGAATCCACCAGGTGGCGTAGGTAGAGAATTTGTAGCCACGACGGTATTCAAATTTATCAACGGCTTTCATTAAGCCAATGTTGCCTTCTTGAATCAGGTCCAGGAACTGCAAGCCGCGATTGGTGTACTTTTTGGCAATTGATATGACAAGGCGTAAGTTGGCTTCGACCATTTCCTTCTTGGCGCGACGAGCCTTGGCTTCTCCAATCGACATGCGACGATTGATCTCTTTGATTTCTGAGATGGTCAAGCCAACTTCTTCTTCGATTTGGATGAATCGTTTTTGAGCGCGAACAATTTCGTCCTTGTATGGTGCCAGCTTGGCTGCTTGCTTGGACTTTTTTTCTACCCAAGTAAGGTCCGTTTCAAAGCCTGGGAAGCGGTCAATAAACTCTTTGCGAGACATTTTGGCTTGGCGCACGCAGCAGCGCATGATGATTTTTTCTTGTTTTCGAATGGACTCCAATACTTCGCGCACGCTGGTGACAAGGTAGTCGAACATGCGAGGTGTTAGTTTTAGCTCCATGAAATGGGTAGCAACGGCCTCGAGTTGTTTGGCAGAAGATTTGTGGCTACGACTGTATCGAGCGATGCTTCTCTGGGCTTTTGCCATGCCTTCTTCGAGTGTTTTGAAGAAAGCAGCGGCCTTTTCAGGATCAATGCTGCCACTGTCTTCATCGTCATCTTCTGAGTCATCAGATTTGTCGTTGCCATCTTTGTCTTCGTTATCAGCATTTTTGGCTTCTGCTGCTGCCTCTGGGTTGTGCGGTGTTGCTGGCGGCTCTTCTTCGTCATCAAGAAATCCGCTGACAATGTCATTTAAACGACGTTCTTCTTCAACGGTGCGATGGTATTCACTTAATATAAATTCAATGGTTCCCGGCCAATAGGTTAAAACATGCATCACTTGGCGGATGCCCTCTTCAATGCGCTTGGCAATGACGATTTCACCTTCTCGAGTCAGCAACTCAACGCTGCCCATTTCACGCATGTACATCCGAACTGGGTCTGTGGTGCGCCCGGGTTCGGTTTCAACGGAGGTGAGTGCGGCAACGGCTTCTTCGGTTGCGTCGTCGTCTTCCGATTCGTTGTTGGCCTCGTTCATCAGCAACTGGTCAGCTTCTGGGGCGGTTTCATACACCGGAATCCCCATGTCGTTGATCATGCCAATAATGTCTTCGATTTGATCTGGGTCTGTTATGTCTTCAGGCAGGTGGTCATTGACTTCGCCGTAGGTCAAAAAGCCTTGCTCTTTACCGCGGTTGATAAGGGATTTCAGTTGCGACTTTCTTTCTTCGTTACTCATGAAATATCTGGTGCGCCTGTTATTTGAAAATGAATAAAATGACTGGATTACACTGAATGATCGGGCCGGCTCTCGACAAACGCGATACCATACAAGATTTTTGTCTTGATCGCTAGAATTCCAAGTCTTAGCGGCCATTTTTTTGAAGAATTCGGAAAAATAGGGTGCTTTACTCGCTGGTTAGGGCGGCCTTTTGGCTTAAAGCGGCTTTTTGAGCGATCAGGTCTCGAATTCGGTGTTGATCTGGTGGTTTTTGTTGAACGGCTTGAGCTAACAATAAATCGATGGCGAGCTTTTCGAGTTGCTCAAGTGCATCCGTTAACTCCTGGGTTTGAGGGGCTTCTGGCAGCAGATATTCTTGTGCGGCTAGGCTCGCCAGTTGTTGGCCTTCTTCTCGTAAGTGCCAGTGGCCTAATAGGTAAGCCAAGCTGGCGTCTGGGGTGTCTTGAAACAGTTTTTGCAGCTCTGAAAGCAGGCTAAAGTGAGGTAAGTTGGCCTCTTTGACGGAACTGGGGAGCGTCAGTTCTTGGCTGATTTTAGGGTTTTTGATCAGCATGGTGATGATTTGATCGACTAGTTTTTTGGGGGTTTCTGGTTGCGGTAAGTGTGGTTCTTGGGTTGGTGGGTATGATTTGTTTTTCCAGGGTGTTGGCGATTTTTTTTGGTGTGAGTATTGGCCTTTGTTCGAGGCTTTATAGGGTTTGTTGAAAGTCGCGCTTGGGTGGTGCTGGTTTTGCGGTTGATGTTGCGGTTGATGTCGCGGTTGGTTTTGATGGGTCGGGTTGGTGAGGAGCTGAGGTTGTACTTGTGCAAATTGCGCCAGTGATTCAACTAACAGTTGTCGGTATAAATTGTTGGGTATTCGTTCGATGGCTGGTTGGGCTCTTTTAAGAAAGCTGGCTCTGCCATCTAATGTCAGTAAGTTGATGCCTTCTGCCAATAGGTTTTGCAGCTGTTGGGACAAGGGAAGGGCGTTATTTAGTCTGTCTTCAAAAGCATTTGAGCCTTCTCGGCGGACGATGGAGTCAGGGTCTTCTCCTTGTGGTAAAAACACAAATTGAGCTTCTCGGCCTTCTTGCATGTGGGGCAGGGTGTTGAAGAGGGCTCGTTCGGCGGCTTTTTGCCCAGCGTTATCGCCATCAAAGCAAAAAATCAGCTTGTTGCTGTGCCTAAACAGGTGTTGTACATGGTATTCGCTGGTGCTGGTGCCGAGTGTGGCTACGGTATTGGTGAAGCCTGCTTGTGCCAGGGCGATGACATCCATATAGCCTTCAACCACGATAAAGGCTTCTGGTTTGTTGGATTGCTTTAACGCCTCAAATAACCCATAGAGGAGTTTTTGTTTTTGGAAGACGGGGGTTTCAGGGGAGTTTAGGTATTTTGGTTGTTCGTTGTTTAGTATTCGGCCGCCAAAGCCGACGACTTGGCCTTTGCGGTCGCGTATGGGGAACATCAGTCGGTTGCGAAACCGGTCGTAGTGCCGCTCTGGCGATTTTTCGATGATCAGCCCTGCTTCCAGTCCTGCTTTGATTCGATCTTGTGTTATGTGGTTGAGTAGCCGATCCCAGTCTGGGTATGAGAAACCTAACCCGTAGGTTTCAGCCCATCCGGCGTCGATGCCTCGGGTGTGGAGGTAGTGGCGGGCTCGCTTGGCTTCGGGGGATTTGAGGGCTTGGCGAAAAAATGTCTGAGCATTGGTCAGGGTGTCGGTGAGCGTTTTGTTTATTTTGGGGGGCGGTGTGCTGTGGTTGTTTGAGTCGGCTTTGTCAGGCAGTGGCGTGCCGGTAAATTTTGCCAGCGCTTCGATGCTTTCTGGAAAGGTTAGTTTTTGATAATCCATTAAAAAGCTAATGGCGTTACCGCTGGCTTGGCAGCCGAAGCAGTAATAAAACTGCTTGGTAGGGCTGACTGAAAAAGAGGGGGTTTTTTCTTGATGAAAAGGGCAGCAGGCTGAGTAATTGGCGCCTTGTTTTTTTAAGGTGATTTGTTTGCTGATCAGTTCGACGATGTCGCAACGAAATAGCAGGTCGTCAATTTGTTCACGGGAATACAGGGGCATTACTTTTCCTGTTTATGGCCGGAATGTAGGGTTTTATCAGGTGTTTCGAGGCTAATTCAGCAGCGCTTTGACTTGGCGGCTGACCAAGCTCATGTCTGCTTTGCCAACCCAGTTGGCTTTGAGGGTTTGCATTACGCGGCCCATGTCTTTAACGCTATTTGCGTCAAGTTCGGCGATGACGGCTTTGACGCCTGCTTCGATTTCAGCTTCGGAGAGCTGTTTTGGGAGAAACGTTTGCAGGGTGTCAATTTCGGCCTGCTCCTGTTCGGCAAGTTCAGGGCGGTTGCCTGACATGTATTGTTTGATGGATTCCTGGCGTTGTTTGATCAGCTTGTTGAGGACGCCCAAAATCTCGCTGTTATCTAAGGTTCTGCGCTCGTCAATCTCAATTTGCCGGACTGCAGATTTAGCCATTCTAAGCGTGGTGAGCGCTCCTTTTTGTTTCTCTTTCATGGCTGTTTTGATCGCAGAATCTAGGCGATCAGACAGGCTCATTTCCACTGTGTCCTGTTTCATGGCGTCCTGAGTCTTGGTGTCCTGAGTATTGATAGGAGCATGTAAGCTAAGGGGTTGAAATTAATAAGGTTTGCGGCGGCGGACTTGCTCGCGCGAGATTTTTTTTGCGTGCCTTTTAACAGCGGCAGCCAGTTTTCGCTTTCTTACTTGAGTGGGCTTTTCATAGAACTCTTTGCGGCGAACATCAGCTAAAACCCCTTCTTTTTCACAGGAACGCTTAAAACGACGTAGCGCGACTTCAAAGGGCTCGTTTTCTTTTACTCTCACTTCTGGCATACAATACAAACCTTTCTGTTTTTGAATCTGTTGTGTTCGGAATAATAATGACGAAATGCAGATGCGTTCAATCGTCAGAATTAAACATTTTAGCCAACAGTGGCTAAGTAGTGCAAGTTATGATTGGCAGTGAGGCATTCAAAGAGGCATAAATATGATTGTTTTAGGCTTAGAAACCTCATGTGATGAAACCGGTGTGGCGCTGTTTGGGCGGGGGCGTGATGGCAGAGAAGGGGTTTTAGGGCACCAGGTCTATTCTCAAGTGGGTTTGCATCAGGCGTTTGGCGGCGTGGTCCCTGAGATTGCCTCCAGAGATCATGTGCGCAAAGCATTGCCGTTGGTGCGTCAAGTGTTAGCTGAAGCCTCGATTGATCCGGCGGATATTGGTGCGGTTGCTTATACCGCAGGGCCAGGGTTAATGGGTGGGCTGTTTGTGGGGGCTATGCTGGGCCGCTCTTTGGCTTATGGTTGGGGGGTGCCGGCTCTCGAGGTGCATCACATGGAAGGCCACCTATTGGCCCCGTTGATGGATTTGCAGCCACCTAATTTTCCGTTTGTTTCTTTGTTGGTAAGTGGCGGCCATTCCCAGCTTGTGCTCGCTAAATCGCTTGGGTGTTATGAGCTGCTAGGGGATACCTTGGATGATGCGGTCGGTGAGGTGTTTGATAAAGTCGCCAGTGTGTTGGGGTTGCCTTATCCAGGTGGCCCCCAGTTGGAGACGTTGGCAGCTGAGTGTTCAGGGTCTGATTGGCGATTTCCACGGCCGATGGTGGATCGTCCCGGGTTGGATTTCAGTTTCAGCGGCTTGAAGACTCATTGTCGTAATTGGTGTGAGAAACTGCAGGCCAGTGGTGATTGGCATCAGGTGTCCCGGTCAGAAACCGCATACGCTTTCCAAGAGGCGGTCGTGGATACGCTTAAAATCAAATGTTTGCGGGCGATCAAGCAGACGGGGTGTCCGCGTTTGGTCGTGGCTGGCGGGGTCAGCGCTAATCAGCGTTTGCGAGCTGTGCTCAACGCGGCGTTGCTCAAAGAAGGGGCTCAGTGTTGGTTTCCCGCGCCTTCGTTATGTGCGGATAATGGTGCCATGATTGCTTATGCTGGATGGCGGCGCTTAAAGGTCCAAGAGCCTGCCTCTTTAGCTGTTCAAGTTAAACCACGTTGGCCTTTAGCCGAATTATGTTAGTCGAGCTATGAGAGCTGGCGTGGTGATGAGTTACTTATGAAAGGCGATTTATAGAAATTGCAGTTGTTTTTGGGCGTTAATTTCTTTTAAGCGATGCTGCAGCCGGCTTTTTAGGGGGAAGTTGTCTTCCACTAAATTAAGCGCGTAATTAAGTTGCTTAATGGCTTGGTCTTCTCGGCTGTATAAGAAAAACACTTCAGCTCTGGCTTCGTGTACGCCAATGATGTTTCCTGTTAAACCTTGTGCTTCACTGAGCAACCGCCAAACCTGCACATTGTCTTGATGAGTCAGTAGTAAGGATTCTAGGATTTTTTTGGCAGTCGCTCCGTCTTCCATTCTCAGAGAAATTTGAGCAATGTAAATCGATAATGGAAAGTTGTTCGGGTGCAGTTCGCTTAACTTGAGCAAATGGGATCGTGCTTCTTTGTATTCCCCTTTGGCCATGAGAATTTCTGAATTGGTGATGGCATAAATAATGTTGCTGGGGTCCTTATCGATCAATGGTTGGAGTGCTTTGAGTGCTTCAGGGTATTGGTGGAGTTTTTGATGGGCGCGAGCCCAACCGTACCGAGCGGCTTGTTGAGCAATTTTGGAGGAAGATTCTTGGTGGCGATTTTTGAAGTAAGTGACGTTGCTGAATTTGTCTTCAGAGAAAGAGGCTTGTAGTCGTGCTTTCATCAATGCGAAATTTAAGCGCTGCTTGGCTGTTTTGTTGGGCAGCTGGGTGGCGCGATTCATGGAGTCTGAGATGCGGGATTCGGTCACAGGGTGGGTCAGCAGGAACTCCGGTGGTACTTCTCCATAAAACTGCGTGGCTTTGTACATTCTTGAGAAAAAGCGAGGCATTGCGCTGGGGTCGCGCTGAAGGTTTGCCAAGGTTTGCATGCCGATTCGATCTGCTTCGCGTTCATTTTGTCGGCTGAAGCGAAGTTGGGATTGCATAGCAGCGGCTTGAGAGGTTGCCAATGTGGCTAGGCCTGAATCGGGTGATCCAGAAGCAACCAGCGCCACGCTTGCCAGTAGGGCGGCCCAAGTTGTCCACTGGTTGCGTTTCGCCATCTCCAGGTTGCGAGCGAAATGGCGTTGGCTTAAGTGAGCCATTTCATGTGCCAGTACGGCCGCTAATTCATCCTCTGTTTCTGCGTGAAGAATGAGTCCGGCATTCACGCCTAAGATACCGCCAGGTGCTGCAAACGCATTAATGGCTTTGCTGTTGATCATAACGACTTCTAAGTCGGGTTTTTCCAGTTCGCTTTCTGAGGCAATTTGATAGGCTAAATCGGTAATGTAGGTGTTCAGCAAGGGGTCGTTAATCAAAGGTGCCTGGCCTCTAAGGGATCTTAGCCAGGCTCTTCCAAGCTGATGTTCTTGCTCCGGGCTGATGATGCTGGAAATACTGTCCCCAAGTTTGGGCAGGTGTTGTGTTGGCTCCGCAATAGATTTGCTGCTTACTACGCAAGGGGCTATGGCAAGGAGATATAGAAAAAGGAAACTCAGAAAAGCGTTTGTTTTGTTTAAATCAAAGCGCTTATTGTTATGGATCAAATGAAGATGCCAGGTTGTCACGGTCTTCCTTAAGGTGAAGATAATATCTGGTATAGTGATGGCTATTTTGCATGAACTGAGATTCAAGTGCTTAAGAGCCTCGTAATAAGATTCCGTTTCATCTATAAATTATAGTCATGATAGAGTGTTTTTTATCCGTTGTTGGCGTTCCATTATCCAGTGAATCCGGAGTTAATGAAAGCACCAAAAAACAGCCTTCAGAGGTATGGCAAACTGGTTGCACTCATCGGGGCGCTGATGGTTGTAATGATGGTTACGCAGTTGATTGTATTGTTGAGCTCGATGTCGGCGAAGCGCGCTGCCCTTTGCCTGCTTTGAAAACCAAACAAGCGTTAAGTCAACTCAAAAAAGGCGAGTGCTTAAACGTATTTTTTAGAGACAGAGGCAGTGTAAGAGAATTAATGAAGTTGGATGTGGATGTTGTGGAATTGAATACGTTGCAAACCCCTTTCAGTGCGTTGCTTAGACCTCGCCGGGTGGGCGTATCGTTAATCGCTAAACCTTAGGTGGGTGTTTCATGTGGCGTTTGGTTAGTCTTTGGTACGAAAAATATTTTTCCCACGAAGAAGTGGTGGTGCTGTTGCTCTTGTTGGTGGCCGCTGCTCTTACAGTTGCGTTTCTTGGTAATGTTCTGGCGCCTTTGTTTGTTGCCGTTTTTATTGCTTACTTGTTGGATGGCATGGTTTCAGCTGTTCGATCTTGGGGGGCTCCTAGGATTTTGTCTGTCATTGCTGTGTATATCGCATTTTTAGGGATACTGTTATCGGCCATTTTTATTTTGCTGCCTTTGACTTGGGGGCAGTTGGCAACCTTTGTTAATGAGCAGCTGCCAAGATTGGTGCTCGAAGTACGTCAGCTTATTCAGGTTTTGCCAGAGCGATTCCCTGAACTGGTGACGGTTGAACAGTCGGATTTGTGGATTGCTCGTTTTCAAGAGTCGCTGACTCATTATGGGGAGTGGATATTATCGGCTTCTGTTTCAAAATTGCCGAATGTGATGGCGATATTAATCTTTTTGGTCTTGGTGCCGGTGCTGGTGTTTTTTTTAATGAAGGATAAGGAGGTGTTGGTCAATAAAATCAGTGGTTGGTTGCCGGATGATCGAGAGATGTTGTCTCAGGTTTGGGATGAAATGAACCAGCAGTTTTCAAATTACATTCGGGGTAAGTTCATAGAAATTTGGATTGTGGGTTCTGTAACCTATATTGCGTTGATGATTTTAGGGGTCAATTACGCGCTTTTGTTGGGGTTCTTGGTGGGACTGTCTGTTTTGATTCCCTTTATCGGGGCTGCTGTTGCGACTTTGCCGGTGGCTTTGGTGGGTTATTTTCAGTTTGGATTTACTTCAGAATGGGTTACGTTAATGGTGGTGTACGCTGTGATTCAAGGCCTTGACGGCAATGTGTTGGTGCCGCTCTTATTTTCTGAGGCGGTGAACTTGCATCCAGTATCCATTATTGTGGCGGTATTGGTTTTTGGTGGGGTTTGGGGTTTGTGGGGAGTGTTCTTTGCGATTCCTTTGGCGACCTTGATCAAGGCTGTTTTAACCGCTTGGTCTAACCAGGTTCGGCGTCGCCAAGACGATGACTTGGGTGTCGGTGCTTAAAAAGGTTGTTTTTGGGTTTTTTTTCGACCCGTTTGTGTCTGGAGTGTGAACTGTTGCGGCTTTTTGCAACTACTTTAGTTCATGAGCCTTGGGGCGCGCTAAGATGTAATACATGCAAAGTCCAATTTTTTACCTAAGCAGTTTCATTGCAGTTTCATCTCAGGGGTGTCGAACGGCCGGTTTCTTGTTGCTTTGGTGTCTGTCCGTGTTTTCCGCTCCAGTCATTGCAGAGTCTGCTTGGGAGCCAGTGATGTTTCCAGCTTATTTGGATCCTGCTGAATTAGTGGGTCAGGCTGATGGCGTTATAAAGCGATCACCATTGCTTTTTGGGGTTGCCAATAAGAATACGTTGTTTGATTTTAATACTAAAGGCTATGCTGATGCGAGTTGGCAAGGCTGGTGTGATCAGGCGCAACTGTTGGATGAATTTGAAATTTATAATTGGTGCGAGCGGTTTGCTCCCGAAATGACGTATATCGACCCCTTGTCGGATCGTATGTGGCAACAAACAAAAAGTATTGTTAAGGGGGCTTTCTTTTGGATAGACGGTGGTGCCGATGGCGAGATACGGTTTCCGTTTGAGGAGGCCTTTCAGGCGGTGACAGAGCCTATTGAAAAAATGCAGTTTGTCATTGAGTTTGAGCCAGGTATTGATGAAAACCTGGTGCATTTCCAGTTGTTTTTTCTTTAAGGTTTTAGGCTAATCCGCAGTAAAACTCAATATTAGCCTAAGGTCTAAGTTTAGTCGCAAACCTGGGCTCCATTGTTTTCCTGGCTGCCATTGTTTTAGAGTGTGTTTGAAATAAACTCTATGACTGCGTCTATGCTGATGTCTTGGTTCGCTTTGGTTTGGCCTTTCGTTTCAGGGGTTCTGATTTTAATTTCTACTTGATTTTGTTGCAGGCCTTTGCTGCCCACAATGATTTGGTAGGGGAGGCCGATCAGCTCCATATCGGCGAATTTAATGCCGGGGCGTTCGTCTCTGTCATCGAGTAGAACATCAATACCTAAGTCTAAGAGTTGCTGATACAGCTTTTCAGCGGCTGCTTTGACTTCGGGGCTTTTTTGCATGTTTAAGGGGACGATGGCGACGTCAAATGGGGCGAGGGCTTTGGGCCAAATAATGCCTCTCTCGTCATGGTTTTGCTCGATGCTGGCAGCGATGATGCGGCTGACGCCGATGCCGTAACAGCCCATGGCGAGGGGTTGGGCTTTGCCGTTGGCATCAAGTACGGTGGCTTTCATGCGTTCGCTGTACTTGGTGCCTAATTTAAAGATATGACCGACTTCGATGCCTTTTTTTATTTCTATGTTCCCGGCACCGCAAGGAGAGGGATCACCCGCTTTGACGTCGATCAGTTCAACGTTGGCAGCAAAATTACTTTGATCGCTGAAGGCAATACTGTCTTCGCCGGCTTCAGCTAACACGTGAAATTCGTGAGAGCTGCTACCGCCAATCGAGCCATTATCCGCTTGTACGGCGCGGAACTCTAAACCCAGAGCGTGGAAGATGTTGTGATAGGTTTCGAACATGATGTCATACGTTTTACCGAGGCAGTCTTCTGATGCGTGGAAAGAATAGGCGTCTTTCATTAAAAATTCTCGTGCGCGCATGACTCCGTATCGTGGTCGAATTTCATCACGAAACTTGGTTTGAATTTGGAAAAAATTAATGGGTAATTGTCGATAGCTTTGCAACATATTGCGAGCAATGTCAGTGATGATTTCTTCGTGAGTCGGGCCTAAACAAAATTGGCGGTCATGGCGGTCTGTGAATTGCAAAAGTTCCGCGCCGTATTCATTAATTCTGCCAGATTCGGTCCAGAGGTCGGCCGGCTGAACCATGGGCATCAGGAGTTCTAGGGCGCCTGCTTTGGTCATCTCGTTCCTGATGATGTTCTGTGCTTTTTTCAGGCTCTTTAAACCCATTGGCATCCAGGTATATAAACCACCGGCCAGCTGTCGTGTTAAGCCGGCTTTGAGCATCAATTGATGGCTGACGATTTCCGTTTCGGCGGGGGCTTCTTTGGTGGTGTTGATGGCAAATGTTTGGGTTCTCATATTGAGCTCAGCACTGTTTTATTTAGGGTTGTTGTACGGTTCTCGTTACTGTACGCCAATAACAGAAAAGCCCGATTGCGATCAACAATCAGGCTTTTCGGATTGTACGCAATTTTTTGCTTACATGACCATATCTTTTAGCTTTTTCAATGGTCGGATTTTTACCACGTTTCGAGCCGGTTTGGCTTTAAACATGGTCTCTTCGCCTGTGAAAGGGTTAATGCCTTTACGGGCTTTGACCGCTGGTTTGTTGACTACAGTAACCTTCATTAGGCCAGGTAAGGTGAAGTGACCCACGGCACGCTTCTTAACGTGGCGCTCCATGACGTCAGACAGAGAATCAAACACCGCTTGAACTTGTTTGCGAGTCAGTTCGGTAGACTCTGCAATTTCAGTGATCATTTGGGTTTTGGTCATGGCTTCGCTAACAGCTCTTACCGGCTTTTTCTTTACAGCGGTTTTAGCGGCTGGCTTAGCTTTGGCTCGGCTGGTGGTTGCCTTGGCTTTGGCTTTGGTGCTGGCAGCGCTCTTGGCTCGAGTGGTTTTGGTAGCGGTCGCAGATTTTTTGGCTTTGGCTCGAGTGGCTGAGGTGGCTTTTTTAGCTGGCATAGTTGTTACCTTCCTGACTGGTTAACACAATGGTAAGTTACTGGATTTAAAGTTAAAACTGCGTGATTAAAAATGCTGATTAATCGCTCAGTCGAATTCAATATAAACCGCTTTTTTTTTAATTGCCAGTCGTCAGGCAAGAAAAAAGCCTAAAAAATAGGGGTTTTTGGGCTTTTTTTTCATTTTTTTGTTGGTGATCATCATAAATAAGGCCTTTTAAGCAGTTTATCCCAAGATTCGCTGTCGTTATAATCGTTGGGTTTTGGTGTCAGGTTAGATGATGTGGGGAGAGGAAGTTTAAAATGCCTATCTATGAATACGAGTGCAGTGAGTGTGCTCATCAATTCGAAATAATACAAAAAATGTCTGATGATCCTTTGGTTGATTGCCCCGCTTGTCATGCGCCTAAATTAAAAAAACTCATTTCAGCGGCGGCTTTTCGTTTGAAAGGTCAGGGTTGGTATGAAACCGACTTTAAGAAAGACAATCGGAAACAGTTGGTAGACACTGATTCTAAGGCTAAGGATTCTGAGGCCAAAAAAACAAATGCTAAGGGTTCTGGTGAGTCTTCTTCGGGGTCAAGTGACAGTAGCGGCAGTGAATCGGGGGCATCTAATTCCAAATCCAAAAATGCTGATACCAGTAGTAAACAAGCTGAATCAACTGCAAAATCCTCAGATTGATTCTATTCAGATGGATCCAATTTAAGTGGAACTTTTACGTTAGGGAACAGAAATGAGAACACATTATTGTGGCCAAGTAACGACCTCGGTTTTAGATACGGATGTATTGGTATGCGGGTGGGTGCATCGGCGTCGAGATCATGGGGGGGTTATCTTTGTGGACCTTCGGGATCGAGAAGGCATCGTTCAGGTGGTGTTTGATCCTGATACTCAGGCTACTTTCCAGTTGGCTGAAAGTCTGCGTAATGAGTTTGTGATTGCTGTTAAAGGTCGGGTTAGGCGGCGTCCAGAAGGGACGGAGAATCCAGAGATGACAACGGGGGCTGTTGAAATTCTGGGGCTTGAATTGCATGTGTTGAGTGCGGCTCATACGCCGCCGTTCCAACTGGATGAGTATATTCATGTTGGAGAGGAGACGCGCCTGAAATACCGATATGTGGATTTGCGTCGGCCGGAAGTGTCTGAAAAGTTGGTTTTTCGTTCTAAAGTGACGGCGGCTGCTCGTCGTTATTTAGAGTCTGAAGGGTTTTTAGATATTGAAACGCCTATGCTGACACGTGCCACGCCAGAAGGGGCGCGTGATTATCTTGTGCCCAGCCGGGTTCATGAAAGTCATTTTTATGCGTTGCCTCAGTCGCCGCAACTGTTCAAGCAGTTGTTGATGGTTGCAGGGATGGATCGTTACTACCAAATTGTAAAATGTTTTCGAGATGAAGATTTGCGGGCAGATCGACAGCCGGAGTTTACTCAGATTGACATCGAAGCGTCTTTTGTGGATGAGCAGGCCGTTATGTCAATGGCTGAGGGTATGGTCGTTTCGCTATTTAAGCAATTACTCGATGTCGATCTCGGTGCGTTTCCTGTAATGCCTTATGCTGAGGCGATGCGTCGTTATGGTTCAGATAAGCCTGACCTTCGCATTCCTTATGAGTTGGTGGATCTTAAAGATGTGATGAAAGAGGTGCCTTTTCGGGTCTTTTCTGAGCCCGCGGCCAGCGTCAGTGGTCGGGTTGCCGCGCTATGTGTTCCTGGGGGTGGTGAAGCGCTGACTCGTAAAGAGATTGATCAATATACGGATTATGTGAAGCAATTTGGTGCCAAAGGCTTGGCTTATATTAAGGTTAATGATGCGTCGAATGGGCGAGAGGGTTTGCAATCTCCGATTGTTAAAAACTTAACGGATGATGCTTTGCAGGCCGTTTTGGAGCGAACGCAGGCTAAGGCGGGGGATTTGATTTTCTTTGGTGCCGATCAAGCGACTGTGGTCAACCAGGCTTTGGGCGGACTTCGTGTGAAATTGGCGCAGGATTTAGGTCATGTTGAATCGGGTTGGCGGCCACTCTGGGTGGTTGACTTTCCGATGTTTGAACAGGATGCGGCAACCAAAAAGTGGACGGCCTTGCATCATCCGTTTACAGCGCCGACCTGCTCGGTTGAGCAGTTGAAGGTAGATCCTGCGGCGGCGTTATCAAACGCGTATGACATGGTGTTGAATGGCACTGAGTTGGGCGGCGGGTCAGTGCGGATTCACGATGCACAGTTGCAGCAAGCGGCGTTCGATGTGTTGGGTATCGATGAAGTGCAGGCGCAGCAGCAGTTTGGGTTTTTGTTGGATGCGTTTCGCTTTGGGGCGCCGCCTCATGCGGGCATCGCGTTTGGGTTGGACCGTTTGGTGATGTTAATGACGGCGGCTGAGTCCATTCGTGAGGTGATTGCATTCCCTAAAACACAGGCGGCTTCTTGCTTGATGACCCAGGCGCCAGCCAAGGTGGAAACGGCGCAACTGCAAGAGTTGGGTATTCGTTTAAAAGCACCGGCCAAGCCAGTAAAAGAATCGGTTGTTTAGATAAAAAGGAGTTAGGGGTATGGCGGGGCACAGTAAATGGGCCAATATCAAGCATCGTAAGGCGGCTCAAGACGCCAAGCGCGGTAAGGTATTCACCAAGCACATTCGAGAAATTACCGTGGCTGCTAAAATGGGCGGTGGTGTGGTTGAAGACAATCCTCGTTTGAGGATAGCGGTGGACAAGGCCTTGGCTGCCAATATGACTCGTGACACCATCGAGCGTGCGATCAAGCGTGGTGCCGGTACCGATGAAGCCGATAACATGGAAGAAGTGGTCTACGAAGGTTATGGTCCTTCGGGGGTTGCGGTTTTGGTGTATACCTTGACAGACAACCGTAATCGAACGGTTGCTGAGGTACGTCATGCGTTTTCCAAAGCGGGGGGGAATTTAGGTACCGATGGCTCGGTCAGTTATCTTTTTTCTAAGCGCGGTGAGATTGTTTTAGCCCAAGAGGAAGAGGGCGCTGCGGCTTTGGAAGAAGATGCGCTGCTGGATGCGGCTCTCGAGGCGGGTGCTGAGGATGTTGTTGGTCAGGACGATGGCAGCTTTGAAGTGATCACTACACCTGAGACCTTTATTGAAGTGAAGTCAGCTTTAGAGTCAGCTGGTTTGCCAATAGTGATGGCGGACGTGGTGATGTCGGCGTCGACGCAAGTGGATTTAGATGTTGAGTCGGCTGAGAAGGTGATAAGATTGCTGGATCATCTTGAAGAGCTTGATGATGTGCAGAACGTATATAGCAATGCAGAGATGCCCTAGCCTTTAGCGATCGCTTTTCTTTGCATCAAACTTTTTGCATCTAACCTTATGAGGCAAGTCTGGCATGACAATAGTGCTGGGGGTAGACCCGGGTTCTCGAGTCACGGGTTACGGTTTGATCGAGTTAGCGGCTAAACCGTTTCGAGTTCGTTACATTGACAGTGGCTGCCTGAGGTTGAAGGCAGCAGATTTGCCGCAGCGGCTGGCTGAAATTTTTCATCGTTTAGGCGAATTGATTCGTTTATATCGGCCAACGCAAATGGCGATTGAGGCGGTGTTTGTGTCTCGAAATCCTGGTTCGGCTTTGAAACTGGGTCAAGCGAGAGGGGCTGCAATTGTGGCGGGTTCGGTAGCTGAGTTACCCGTTTTTGAGTACAGTCCTCGTCAAGTTAAGCTGGCGGTGGTTGGGCATGGGGGTGCTGAAAAGCATCAGGTCCAAGAAATGATGCGTTCATTGTTGAAATTGGATTTTGTTCCGGCTAGTGATGAGGCCGATGGCTTGGCGATTGCTTGGTGTCATGGTCATTGCCATCGATACGATATGATGAAAACAGCACGATATAAAGCATAACGTAAAGCATAATAAATAGGAGCTTTGTTGATGATTGGTCAATTGCGTGGGGTAATAGTTCAGCAGAAAGCTCCAATGTTGGTGTTGGATGTTAATGGTGTTGGTTATGAACTTCAGGCGCCGATGACCACATTTTACCGTTTGTCTGAGGCTGTTAAAAATGGTCAAGAGCCCCTTACATTGTATACCCATCTGCAGGTTCGGGAAGATGCGCACCAATTGTTTGGTTTTTTTCAACCTCGCGATCGCCAGTTGTTTAGAGAGTTGATTAAAGTGAGCGGGGTTGGGCCAAAGTTGGCGTTGGCTATTTTGTCTGGGATGGATGTTGAAACCTTTGTGGCAGCGATTCGTCACCAAGATGTCAAAAGTTTGGTGAGTTTGCCTGGCTTGGGTAAGAAAACTGCGGAGCGACTGGTTATAGAAATGCAGGATCGCCTTAAAAATATGTTCTCTGTTTCAGAAAATAATGATGTGAATCGAGCTCAAGATGCCGCTGTTGTTGACTTTTTTACTGAAAGCGCATCGCAGCCGGTTCAAGAAGCTGAGGAGGCTTTGGTAGCGCTTGGATACAAACCACAGCAAGCACGTCAGACCATTGCTAAATTGGATCTGAAAGATGTTGACAGTGAAGTCTTGATTAAATCCGCTTTGCAATCTTTGGTGCGATGACCTTTGGTTCGATGATGTTGATGGTGAGGGTTTTGATTGCAATGAATAGTTGTTTCAGTTTATTGGATAATGTGAAATAGGGGACTGTGATGGACGGTGCTCACAGCAGCTCTGAGAGTCGTTGGGTTTCAATGGAGCCAAAGCAGGGTGAGGAAAAAGTGGATCGGGCGATTCCGGCCGTCACCTTGTCTGATTATCGTTGTCAAGGCGCTATTCGAGATCAACTGTCGATTTTTATTTCAGCGGCTAAATTGCGCAGTGAAGCCTTGGATCATACGTTGATCTTTGGCCCTCCTGGGTTGGGCAAAACCACTTTGGCTAATATCATAGCCAATGAAATGGGAGGAGAATTAAAAAGTACCTCCGGGCCTGTATTGGAAAAAGCGGGCGATTTAGCGGCGTTGTTGAGTCATTTGGAATCTGGGGATGTGTTGTTTATTGATGAAATTCATCGCATGAGCCCAGCCATTGAGGAAATTTTGTATCCTGCTATGGAAGATTATCAGCTGGATATTTTAATCGGTGAAGGTCCTGCGGCGCGCACCATTAAAATTGATTTGCCCCCCTTTACCTTGGTTGGTGCGACGACCCGTGCTGGTTTGTTAACAGCGCCACTGCGGGATCGTTTTGGGATAGTGTCTCGTTTGGATTTTTATCAATTAAAGGATTTGGCGGATATTCTTGAGCGATCGGCACGTTTGCAAGGTTTTGACATTGCGCGTTCTGGTGCTGAAGAAATTGCCAGAAGGGCGCGCGGTACTCCGCGAATTGCCAACCGCTTATTGCGTCGGGTGCGTGATTTTTCACAGGTGCATGGTAATGGCACCATTACGGTTTCACTTGCTAACGATGCGCTCGACATGCTCGAGGTGGATGGGCACGGTTTGGATAACTTGGATCGTAAAATTTTAATCGCTTTAGTGCATACGTTTTCTGGTGGTCCTGTTGGTTTGGATACGCTGTCGGCTGCAATCGGGGAAGAGGCTGGAACCATAGAAGATGTGATTGAGCCTTATTTGTTGCAGCAAGGGTTTATTCAAAGGACGCCTAGAGGCCGTGTGGCGACTTCAAAGGCTTATTTGCATTTGGGGCTTAAATTGCCTGAGAATACTGATGCTGTAGCTGATGCAGCTGCTGAAGCTTGTGCTGTTGAAGCGGTATAGCCCTATTTGATTTTTATTTTAAGAGTGTAAGAGGACTTGCTTGTGTCTGAACCCCTCAGTGTGACATCCATTATTTTGCATGCCAGTTTGCCTGTGCAGTTGATTATGTTGGTTTTATTGGTTTTGTCTTTATTGTCTTGGATTGTTATTTTTCAGCGACGTCGCGATTATCGGGCTGCGCGATTGCGCAGTGAGGTGTTTGAAGATGATTTTTGGTCTGGAGTTGATCTAAATCAACTGTATCAGCGAGTGAAGCAAGAAGCCGCTAATGACGGTGGCCAAGCGCAAATTTTTTCTGCAGGCTTTCATGAATACAATCGCTTAAGAGAGCTTTCCAATGCCGGTGGCAGCAGCATCATGCAGGGGGCTGAGCGAGCGATGCGGGTTGCTTTGGGGCGTGAGCAAGAAGTATTAGAAGCGCATTTGCCTTTTTTGGCGACGGTTGCGTCTGTGAGCCCCTATATTGGTTTGTTGGGTACCGTTTGGGGCATTATGACGGCTTTTTTGGGGTTGGCGCAGCATGATCAAGTGACGTTGCAAGTGGTGGCCCCAGATATTGCTGAAGCATTAATTGCGACTGCGATGGGTTTGGTTGCGGCCATTCCCGCCGTGGTTGCTTATAACCGATTGTCCCAAGATGCGGAGAGTGTGTTCGCTCGTTACCAAACGTTTGCAGAAGAATTTTCGAGCATTTTACACCGTAGGGCACATCAAGTGTCTGCACATTAATAGGATTTGTTTAAGGAAAGACTATGGCGTTAACATCTCCTGTTGCAAGCCTGCGCAGTAGGCGTAAGTCGATCGCTGAAATTAATGTGGTGCCTTATATCGATGTGATGCTGGTGCTGCTGGTGGTGTTTATGGTCACGGCGCCACTTATGACTCAAGGAATTGTTTTACAGTTACCTAAAGTATCTGCTGAGCCTATTCCCATTAAAGAGGAGCCTGTTGTTGTCAGTGTCAATAGGGCGGGGGGGTATCATTTGAATGTGGGTAAACAGCCAAAGCAAGAACTCGAACTCTCGACTATTTTGTCGACCATCGAAGTGATTATATTGGAAGTGCCCAGTACGCTGCTTATGGTAGAGGCTGACACCGAAGTGCCTTATGGTAAGGTGATGCAATTGATTTCGGGTTTAAAGCGGATCGGTGCTGCCAATGTTGGCTTTGTAACGGATCCTGCCGGCGTAGATCCTGACCAAGGAGCCTAAGTTATGGGGCAGTCTTGGCGGCTTTCTATAATACAAAGTGTTTTAGGGCATGCCTTGTTACTGACTTTTGCGGTTATATGGGCTTTTCCTAGAGACGTTCCACCAGTCAGACCCACTGAGTTCTTGGCTGTCCAGTTAATATCACCGCCTGTCAAACCGGTTGAGAAAAAGCCACCACCACCGAAGGTAGAAGCTAAACAAAAAAAAATACCCAAACCTAAGCCTGCGCCAAAACCCAAGTCGGCCCCTAAATCCAAACCTAAATCTGAGGCCAAGCCAAAAGAGGCAGTTGTTGTAAAACCTGATGTTGTAAAGCCTGACCCGGTTGAAGAAGTGCCTACGAAGGATGTTAAGCCAGAAGATCCGCCCAAGCCTGAACCGCCCCAGTCGGAAAAGCCCGAAGCCAAAGACCCTCCGATTGAAGAAGAACTGTTGTCGACAGATTTCACTGAGTTGTTGGCTGAAGATCAAGAAGAGCTGGCGGTCCTGGATGGTTTTTATGAAGACATTGAAGAACAGCAGCACGCCTCTACTGTGGCCCAGTATTCGGCTTTAATTCGGGAGAAGCTAAAACAATACTGGTCACGCCCACCGACAGCGCGTAATGGTATGGAAGTGGTTTTACGTGTGCATCTGTTGCCTGGGGGGCGAGTTCGATCGGTCGAAGTGTTGCAGTCCAGCGGTGATGTGGCTTTGGATCATTCGGCAAAACGCGCTGTTCAGAGAGCAAGAGATCTGCCTGTGCCTGAAGATAGAGAGATTTTTAATCAGTATTTTAGGTCGTTACGATTGCCATTTCGACCTGAAGATTTGCGAATATAGACATCTAACTTTAGACATCTAACTATAGACACCCAAATATAGATATATAAAAGGAAAAATAATGAGCGCCTTTGCGATTTGTACCGGTTCAATAAAGTTTTGCAAGCTGTGCTTAGTGTTAATCTTTGCGGGCTGGATTCACCTGGCAGTAGCCGAAAACAGTGAGTTGGTGATTGAAATTACGTCTGGCTTTGATCAACAAACGAAAATTGCCGTCGTGCCTTTTCACTGGGCGGGGATTGGGCTTTTGCCTGAATCGGTCAGTGACATTGTGGGGGCTGACTTATTTAGGACGGGGCAATTTAGGGCGTTGGAAAAAGAAAAAATGTTGGATCGTCCTTACGGAGCTGATGATATTGTCTTCAGTGATTGGCGGTTGTTAGGTGTCGACTATGTGGTGATCGGGCGGCTTAATCCTATCGCTAATCAATCAGACCAAATGCGTTATGAATTTGAGTTATACGATACACGTTCTGAAAGTCAGATGTTGGCTTCAGAGGGGGCGGCTGGAGATTTGCGAGATTTGGCACATTACATCAGTGATCAGGTTTATGAGCGTTTAACGGGTATTCCTGGCGCTTTTTCAACGCAGATTCTTTATATCACTGTGGAAAGAAAATCGTCGAACCGATCTGTGTATCGTCTCCGTAGAGCGGATGCTGATGGCCATAGGGTGGTAACGCTTTTTGAGTCGGATGAGCCCATATTGTCTCCTTCTTGGTCTCCGGATGGGCGGAAAGTTGTTTATGTTTCTTATCATAAAGGAGATCGGCCGGCGATTTTTATTCAGGATGTTGCAACCGGGAAGCAAACTCAAGTCACCAATTTTGCCGGCTTAAATGGCGCGCCAGATTGGTCTCCAGATGGCAAAAGCCTGGTCATGACGCTTTCCAGAGATGGTAACCCAGAAATTTATAATATGTTGTTGGCCACTGGTCAGTTAACACGGTTAACCAACCATTATGGAATTGATACCGAAGGTCGTTGGTTGCAAGATGGTAAACATATCGTTTTTACGTCTGATCGTGGCGGCTCGCCTCAAATTTATCGCATGAATGTGATGTCTAAAGAAATGGAGCGTTTAACCTTTGATGGTCAATACAATGCTCGGCCAAGTGTTTCTGAAGATGGTCGCTTTTTAGCGATGGTGCATCGGCGGCGAGGTAAATTCCATGTGGCTGTTCAAGATCTTGAAGTGGGATATCTTCGGATTTTGACGGAAACCACTTTGGATGAGTCGCCGAGTATTGCACCTAACGGCAGCATGTTGATCTATGCTACGCATGAAAATGGTAGGGAATTGCTTTCAGCTGTTTCTTTAGACGGTAAAGTTAAGGTAAGATTACCGGCTCGTACCGGGGCTGTACGTGAGCCGGCATGGTCGCCTCAATTGGTTGCACGGTAATTCGTTTTTTTAAATTCATTTTTTTTATTATTGAGGAGTGAGATATGCGAGTAAACCTTAAGTTGTTAGGTGCTACTTGGGTTTTGTGTGCAGCAATGGCTGGTTGTTCCAGTACCCCTGATACGTCAGAAGATGGTGCGTTCGTGAGCCCTGATGGCGCAACCGAAGGTTCTTCTGAAACCTTTGGTGCGAATGCTGGCAGCAATGTCACTGAAACTGCTTCAAAAGGTTTAGACGCAGCTCAAGCGGAGTTGCTGAAAACAAGAGTGGTGCTTTTTGATTTCGATAGCTCTTCTATCCGTCCAGAATTTTATGGCATGTTAAAAGCGCATGCGGCCTATTTGGTGAATAACACTGGCACTAAAGTGCGTATTGAAGGCCATGCCGATGAGCGTGGTACGCGTGAGTACAATATGGCCCTCGGCGAGCGAAGAGCGAAGGTTGTTGTTACGTATTTGCGTGCTCAAGGTGTCAAATCTAGCCAGCTTGAAGCTGTGAGTTATGGTGAAGAGAAGCCAGTTGACTACGGTCATAATGAGATGGCGTGGTCTAAGAACAGAAGAGCGGCTATTAGTTACTAACTATTAGTATTTAATAGTTATTGCGCTTCTTTTGAAGAGTACGCGAATGATGCTAGAGAGGGCTTTGTACTGTTTGTTTGGGTTGATGTTGTTTATCAGCTCTGCAGCAGCTCAAGGCCCTTCTTTGTATTTGGCGGCAAATCCAAATCAGGCAAGCCCAAATAAAGTGCCTGTTGTAAGAGACGGTCAAACGGTTCGGGTTCATTCTGATAATCGCGTTGACGAAGTTCCTCCGGCTGAGCAGCAGCCCACGACTTTGCTGGCGGCTAATACAAACCTGGAGGCAAATACAAATATGGGGGCCAATTCCAATGCGGGCCCAAATACGGATTCGTTGTCTTGGGAGTTGATTCAGCAGCTTGAAGTCATGAAGCAAGAGATTGCCAGGCTGAGTGGTAAAATTGAAAAGCAATCCAGAGATTTTAAGCGTCTGGATAAAGGTTTTCAGCAAGGTTATGAGGATCTTCATCAGCGATTGATGGATTTGGAAAATGCTGCGGCTCAGGCTGCGTTGGCATTGCCTGTTTCAACAGTGCCAGTCTTGGTTGATGATGCAGCTCAAGCAAATGACGCTGATGTTGAGGGTGAGGCAAGTGTTGCGCCAGCCTCTTCTAATGCCCCTTTGGTGGTTGATTTGCCGGATGCAAAGACCGCTGACCCTGAGGCGTATGCTTCTGAAAAAAAACAATACGAAGCAGCAAAACAGCTTTTAAAAGAAAAGAAAGTTTTAGAAGCGTCTAAAGCGTTTAAGGATTTTGTCAGTGCTTATCCCGAAAGTACGTTGGCGCCTAATGCGGCGTACTGGGTAGGAGAGCTTTATTTAGCTGATCAGCCTCCTAAATATGAGGCAGCACAACAAGCCTTCGAACAATTTTTGACTGATTATGGCAAACATCGTAGAGTACCCAACGTGATGTATAAGCTGGCCTTAATTGATATACGCATGGGGAAAAAAGAAGCGGCTGAAATGCGGCTTGAACAGCTTTTAGAAGCTTACCCAGATAGCTCTCCTGCCAAGTTAGCTGAAGCTCAGCTGAAACATCTCTCGCAGCAGCAATAACAGCCTTTTGTTCAAAAAGGTTATATATAACAAAGCGTTAAATTAAGTTATTGCTCAGTAAAATACGACATACTAAATAGAATACGAGCTGTGCTGTGGATCAGATTCGCGTTAAAGAGATTTTTTATTCCATTCAAGGAGAGGCTGCTACTCAAGGTCTGCCAACAGTCTTTGTGCGCCTCAGTGGATGTCCGTTACGATGCACGTACTGTGACAGCGCCTATGCCTTTTCGGGTGGGCGGATGATGTCTGTTGAAGATATTATTACTGAAGTACAAGATTACCCTGCGCGTTATGTGACGGTCACTGGTGGTGAACCTCTGGCGCAGCCCAGTTGTATTGCCTTATTATCAGCTCTTTGTGATCTGGATTATCAGGTGTCTTTGGAAACCAGTGGGGCGTTGACGGTGGCTGATGTAGACCCTCGGGTGCGCAAAGTGGTGGACTTTAAGGTGCCTTCCTCTGGTGAGGTGTCTAAAAATCACTGGAATAATGTTAATTACTTGCTGCCCTCTGACGAGTTAAAGTTTGTGGTTGGCGACCGGGATGATTTTGATTGGGCTTTGCTTCAGATCGAGCAGCAGGCTTTGATTGATCGGGTGGCCTCTATTTGGGTTTCGCCTGTTTATCAACAGCTTGATCCGAGTGTGTTGGCCGATTGGGTGTTGTCTTCGGGGTTACCTATTCGAATACAAATGCAACTGCATAAATTGTTATGGGGTGATGCGCCAGGGCGTTAAATTTGTTTAGGGTATTTGCTATGGCTCTGAACGTAGTTGAGAGGCTGTTTTTTTGACAAAAGAGGCGTTAATTTTATTATCTGGTGGCTTAGATTCCGCCACTTGTCTGGCAAAGTATCAGGCAGATGGTTGGCGACTGCATGCCCTTAGCTTTGATTATGGTCAGCGCCATCAAGCTGAACTGACGGCGGCTAAGCGGTTAGCGGCTCATTATCAGGTGGCGTCGCATCGAGTGATTCCATTGGCATTAAGTGATCTGGGAGGGTCGGCTTTAACTGATGCTTCTATTCCTGTGCCAGAAGAGCTGGATGTCGAAAATAGCAGCATCCCAGTGACCTATGTGCCTGCTCGTAATACCTTATTTTTGGCTTATGCATTGGCTGCGGCGGAAGTTCAGCAGGTGTCGGATATTGTGATTGGTGTTAATGCAGTTGATTACTCTGGTTATCCGGATTGCCGGCCTGAATTTATAGCCGCGTTCGAAAAAATGGCCAATTTGGCGACAAAAATGGGCGTGGAAGGTCAGTTAACTCGCATTCATACCCCTTTAATTGAACTCACAAAGGCCGAGATAATTCAGTTAGGCGTTTCGTGTGGCTTGGATTATGGTATGACGGTTTCGTGTTATCAGTCAGATGAACGGGGCGCCGCTTGTGGGGTGTGTGACAGCTGCCGGTTCCGACGGCAAGGTTTTGAAGAGGCTGAGGTGTCTGACCCTACGGTTTATCAATCTTAATTCGACCGTTGTTTTCATAAGGCGCAGGTCGGCTCTTGTAATTTTTATTTAGATGGGTATTATTGTCGCTCTTCTCGGGCATGGGTCTTCATGCCATCTGATGTGGGTCGTTAGCTCAGCTGGTAGAGCAGTTGGCTTTTAACCAATTGGTCACTGGTTCGAATCCAGTACGACCCACCATTTATTTCAGTTTATTTAATCCCCACTCTAGTTGTTAAGCTGAATTTGAAGCTGTTGGAGTTCATTTAGCTCATGATCAGTTATAGGGAGTTTTGTCTCATTTGATGGAGATGGTGGAATGCTCAAATCCAGTTTTCCATTTTACCTGGCTAATAAAGCCATTGTTCCTAATACGGATTTAACTGTTTTCGATAAATACACTGGCGAAACCGTTACCCAAGTCGCCTTGGCTTCTGCTGAGCATATCGATCAAGCGATTGCTGCAGCCGAAGCCGCAACGAAACCCATGGCCAAGTTACCAGCCTATCATCGGGCGGAAGTGTTACATCATTGTGTTGCGCGTTTTAAAGAAAACTTTGAGTTGTTGGCGCATGCGTTGTGTGTGGAGGCGGGTAAGCCGATTAACGATTCCGAAGGCGAAGTCTCGCGTTTGATAGATACCTTCCAAATGGCAGCCGAAGAGGCAACGCGCATCACTGGGGAAGTGATGGCGTTAGACATTACTGAGCGTGCTAGAGGCTATCGAGGACAGTGGCGTCGGGTGCCGATTGGGCCTTGCTCGTTTATCTCACCCTTTAATTTTCCTCTCAATCTCGCGGCGCATAAGATTGCGCCTGCGATTGCAGCTGGTTGTCCCTTTGTGTTGAAACCTGCCAGCATGACGCCAATTGGTGCTTTATTGATAGGGGAGATTTTGGCGGAGACAGATTTGCCACAAGGCGCATTTTCAATTTTGCCATGCCGCCGGAGTGAGGCTGATTTATTCGTCGAAGATCCTCGACTTAAACTGTTGAGTTTTACGGGTTCCCCTGGTGTCGGGTGGGGTTTAAAAGCACGAGCGGGTAAGAAGAAGGTTGTTTTGGAGTTGGGCGGTAATGCTGCATGCATTATCGATCAGGATGCCGATATTGACGATGCGGTTGCGCGTGTCATCATTGGGGCTTTTTATCAGTCGGGGCAAAGCTGTATCAGTGCGCAAAGAATTTTAATTCATGCATCGATTTATGAAGCGTTTAAAAGCCAGTTGGTTGCGGCGACGCAAAAACTCAAGCAGGGGAACCCTCAAAACCGTGAGACTTTTATTGGTCCGGTGATTTCGGAAACAGAAGCCGAACGCATCGAAACTTGGATTCAAACTGCGCAAGCTGCGGGTGGTCGGGTGCTGTGTGGTGGTACTCGAGAAGGCAATATGGTTGCTGCGACTTTAATGGAGGCCGTACCGGAAAACACCGACTTAGTGAATCAAGAAGCCTTTGGTCCGGTAGCGATACTGAGTCCTTTTGATGATTTTGATGAGGCCATTGCCAAGGTTAATGACAGCCAGTTTGGGTTGCAAGCTGGGGTGTTCACGAATAATTTAAAGCATGCCTATCGAGCCTGGGATGAGCTCGAAGCCGGGGGTGTGGTCATTGGGGATGTGCCTTCGTGGCGAGTGGACCACAGGCCTTATGGGGGCGTCAAAGACAGTGGTCTGGGTCGCGAGGGTATTCGTTTTGCGATTGAGGACATGACAGAAATTCGCCTGATGGTAATGCGTGGGGTTGAGTAAATTTCTAGATGGGTTTAACGAACTTCAATGTCATGCGGTCACTTTCGCCAATAGCCACGTATTTTTCCCTGTCTTCTTCTCCGCCGCGAACTCTGGGCGGTAAGCTCCAAACGCCTTTCGGGTGATCCGCTGTGTCTTTGGGGTTGGCGTTGAGTTCGCTGATTTCGGGTGCTGAGAAACCAACTTGTTGGGCGATTTGAATCACGTAACTTTGTTTCATATAGCCGCTGGCGTCTTGATCAGAAAGGTCACGACCTTCTGGTAAGCGGTGTTCTACGATGCCTAAGATGCCTCCGGGTTTTAGGGCGGTGAAAAAGGCGTTGAACGCCGCTAGTAATGTTTCTTCTCCAGCACCACGCATGTACCAGTTGTGTACATTGCGGAACGTCAGAACTCGGTCAGCAGAGCCAGCAGGCGCGATCTCGGTATGGCTGCGTGGGTTGAATTCGGTGACGATGACTTTGCTGTAAAGCCCTGGGTTTGAGTTCATTTTAGCGAGGAACTTGTCACGGGATTTTTTGAAATACTCGACCGTGGTGTCTTGGTTAAACTGGGCCGCGTAGAGTGTTCCTGTGTCTTTTAGGTAAGGCGCTAGGATTTCGGTGTACCAGCCAGAGCCGCCGGGCCAGATTTCAACGACGGTCATGTCGGGTTGAACATCAAAAAAGGCAAGGGTAGCTGCGGGGTTTCGAAATGGATCGCGGGCTTTGTGTTCTTTTGCTCGGTGACTGCCTTTGATGATGTTTTCTAAAGTAGTGTTTGTTGAGGCTTTACCGGCGTTGGCTGTGTTCGGTTTTTCTGATGGTGTGCAGGCGGTTAGGCAGAGTGCGAGCAAGAGGGGGAGAGAGGTTCGAGAGATGAATGGTTTCATGTAAGCGCCGCTTGTTTGTGTTTGATTATGTCAATTGACTGACTAGATTATCAGGGGAGATGCCAGAGCGCATTTAGTCACAGTTTGATGATGATGACAAGTTGGCGGTCGATAATTAAGGGCGCTTTGGACGAGGCGGGGGGTTGACGGGAAAAAGAATGCGGCCTGCTTTGATGGTGGTTTTTTTGGGGATCGAGGGGTTGGCCAGTTGGCCGGTAAGCGCTGCTTCGAAGTTGGCAGGGTTTTTGTTCGGTGTTTCGCCTGGCTTGAACATTGAGTAGGATGCTGAATGGGTATAGCTGTTATTGCTGGGAGCTAATAGATTACTGGTGGGTGATGTGAACTCAGCAAAGGTCGCCATTACAATAACGAAACTGCCATTAATTAAGAGTTGAATCATGTTTTCCTTAATAAATATTATTTATACATTTCCACTTTAAGATTAACTGCACAATACTCCAATTTTTAGTTATGAAGTATTGAGGTTTGGTAGTGGGGTTGTAACCGGTAGGTGTATCAGTCTTTTAAGAGCTGTATGACTTCAGAGATTTCGTTTTTTGCTTCTTTAATCACTTCTAAGCTGGTCTCAGGAGTGAGCTTCAATTTTTTAAACGCAGGCACTTGGTGCCAAGCAAGTGAGGCCAGTGGGTGATCGGTGTTGCGAACCACATGGAGTTTAGCAACCAAGACGATGTCTGCGTAATCAATGAGTCCCTCGTGCTCTCTCTCTGTTTTTTGAATCTGTAAAGGTACAGCAGAAACGCCCGGGTTTAAATTCCAATTTTGCAAAATCCATTGGCTGAGTTGAGGGCTCAGTTGGCGGATTGCATCGTCTAAAACTTCGGGGTTTTTCGGCTTGCCAAATTTTTTGGCGCAGAGCTGAATAATGGGGATGGCCCCGATGTCTTGCACCAAACCCACCATCAAGGCTTCTGAGCTGTCCAGGTGCCTGTGTGGTCGGCTTAACACCTCGCTGATGGCGCCAATTTTAATGCTTTCGTTCCAAACTTTCCGCATTCGGTTGCGCACCCAGCTTTTGTCCGCGCCACCAAACATAGCCGACATGGTCAGGCTGAACACCAGGTTCTGAATGCACGTCATGCCCAGTCGGGTAACAGCATGATCGATGTCTTTGATGACATTTAAACCACGAAACAGTGGGCTATTAGCTGCTTGAATTAAGCGGCCGGTGAGAACAGGGTCGGTACTGAGAAACTTGGCAATTTTTTGGGTGTTGGTGTCCGGATCTTCGATGAGTTTTTTGATTTTTTGGGTGTTCTCAGGTAACGAAGGCAAAGTGAAGTTCTTGGCCATCACTGATTTCCGGATCTCTTCGATCAAAGGATTCGATGAAGGGCCGCTGTCTTGAGTGCTTGCAGTTTGTGGCATAATGATTTTGGTCTTAGTTTGTTCTCTTTCGACTCCTTAAGTTTAGTCTAAATTTTCTGGAGTGATCGGTTTTGCAGCTCATACTGTGCTTCGGATAACACCAGTAATTGGTTTTTGATGTCATTCCAAAGCCTTTTTAGTGGTGTATTAGCTGACGTAAAGCAGCGAATACCGCAATGTTGTTGCAGAAAGGTCGATGCATTGTGTTCAGATAGCTGCCGGCTTTGGCTGAGTGCTTTTAATAACGATAATACCCAATGGTTGGCGCTGGCTGTTTTTACATAGCGAATTTGTTGCTTAATAAGGAACTCTTCTAATTTAGCTGGGTCTTGTATGCGCAAGGTTCTGGCGAGCACTGTTTCCGTAATGCACTCAATGCGCTGCCAAACCAGCGTTTTGTGCTCTGGCTTGTATTGATTCCATTGGATGATTTCATTGTGAAATCGCTGGCAGCCACGACAAACGGGGTCGCCATAGGTGGTTGAGCAAAGGCCAATACAGGGGGAGGGAATGCGAGTGGGTGACATGGCTTGATTGTTTTATAAACGTGGTTGAATTGAATCTGAGAGAGATTTTCCTATCTCGACAAGGTACAATCCAGCGTTTTCTTTCTGAGGGTAAGGTTATGATGAAAAAGTTAGGGGTAGGGGTATTTTCGGCGTTGTTTTTAACAGCATGTGCGACAGATCCGTATACGGGCGAGCGGAAACCAAGTAAAGCGGCTATTGGAGCCGTTGCTGGGGCTGTGGTTGGTGCTGCCACGTCAAGTAAAAGCGACCGAGGCAAAGGGGCTCTGATTGGGGCGGCTGTTGGTGGTGGCGCCGGGTACTATATGGATCGTCAAGAGCAGAAGTTGCGCCAGACGTTGCAGGATACTGGGGTGAGTGTATCGCGCACGGGTGACATGATTGTGTTGAACATGCCTGGTCATTTAACCTTTGCGACCAATCGATCGGATATTCAATCCTCTTTTTTCCCAGTGTTGAACTCAGTGGCGCTGGTGTTTAAAGAGTTCAAAAACTCTAACATTAAGGTATCTGGCCACACCGATAGCCAGGGGTCCGATGGGTACAATCAAACATTATCTGAACAAAGAGCCAGCAGTGTTGCGGATTATTTAATGGCTCAGTCCATTGCCCCGGCTCGTTTTTATGTGGTTGGATATGGTGAGTCTCGTCCTATTGCCAGCAATGCTTCAGAGCAAGGTCGTGCTCAAAATAGACGTGTAGAAATCGAAATTTTGCCAGCTCAATAACTTTGTATAGTCAGCGGGATTACAGCCAGCGATTTAAATTCAGATGACCGTTTTAACTTAGGCAACCCGCGGTGGGCAATCTGCCGTGGGTTTGTTAAATGATTTGCTCTAGATCGAAGTGATCGTCTTGCAACGATGGCGGGATTTTTTCCTGACTGAGTTGCGCTAAGATGTCCATGCTTTCATTCAAAGAGTTGTCTCCAAGGTGCTTGGATTCGTCATTGATTAAAGTCAGTTGGCGGTATAACTTTTTCATCTGCCATAGCAACTCAGTGTACATAAGGCCTATTTCTTCTATCTCACTGAACATTTCGGATGAGGCGGTTTCCAGGCCGTGTTGAATCCAGCGTTTGATCCCGAGATTAAACAGCCCTGAGCTTTTGACAATGTATAAAATATGCAGATATATCTTTTGGGCGCATTGGCGAGGTTTTTCGGCGGTGTTCGTTGGGATGCAGGCCATGATGTCATTGATGGAGCGTGCCCAGGCGGTTAGCAAATCATATTCGGATAAAAGGCGTTGACAATAATCAGGCATTTCTTCGTCGCTTTTTCGTCGCTTGACAGTCAGTTCGGCTTTGTTGATTAATGAGGCTATTGCCGTGTAGTTTTTGTACATGTACATGCGTTGATTAATTTGAAGAAAGGGTTGTAGGCATTTTAAGTTGGTTGATTCTTTGCTTCCTTTAAACCTTAATGGGTGGAGCGTGTCGCAGATCGCAATGATCTGGCCAGCGGGTATCAGTCTTTCTTCAATTCTGCCAGCAGGGTACCCAGTGCCATCACAGCTTTCGTGATGTTCTAATATGGCACGAGGAATGATTTTATGGATCCCGGATATCGATTTCGTAATGGCATGCCCAATGACCGTGTGGTTTTGCATGGTGCGCCATTCTTTTGAGTCGTATTGGCCTGTTTTGTTAACGATTTCTGGTGGGATATGAAGTAAGCCAATATCATGGCACAGAGCAGCTATAAAAATGGCGCTGGCTTCAGAGGGCGGAAGTTGGAGTTTTTGAGAGATGCCTATCGATAGCCAGGCGCAAAAGCAGCCTTTTTCAAAGGCCTTTGGAATTTGACTGGCTAGAACCGTGAGCATTTGTTGTAATGTTTTGTGTTTTGCATACAGGTTGCACATGGCTTTTAGAGGGCGATCGATTTGGTTTTGTGTGTGTATGGCCATTAAGTCATCATGGTTTTTTATCCATTCAGATATGTGGTTATAAAGCTTTTCGCCATTGTATCCATCTTTGATGTGTACACTGTCTTGCAGTGGTTTCATTAAGCGGTGTTTGATAAGCTTTTCGGTGACACCGGGGGCTAAGCTTTCGCCACTTTTTACCAACAAAGCGCCTTTTTGGTTGTAGATATTCTCTGAGGTCACCACGTTCTTGGTTTTATTTAAATCCGACAGGTGTTTGGCATAGGAGTCGGGTTTAAGTGGGTCAAACTCGTTCATGGGTCGCCTAATTAATGGTAACGATGTACTCAGTATATGCCTTGTTGAGGTTGAATGATGAAGTTTGGAGGGCGTCCGTATTAAGATCATTTTGTTGTTTATGAGTTTACTGTGTTGGTCAGTGAGTGTGTCTGCTGCTTCGGTATCTGAAGAATCCTTGGGTCATGAGTGGGCTGATCGCCATCAATTGGTTGTGATTACGGCAGAGCAGGCGTCGGCTCACTTATCGATATCGGATGTTACATTAATGGCTGTTCGCTCAGGTCGTTTAGAGTCGATCCCTTTTCAAATCGATGAAGTTGACCAAGAAGGGTTCGTTTACTTCTCAGAGACGGGTATTCCTCATTCCGGCTTACAGGATGTCTGGGATGGGTTGGATGAGTTGGTGTTTATGTTAAAGGACGCGAGTCCTGAGAGGCTGGTTAGAAGGGGTCATAATGAGAATGTTTCTTCAGGCGCACCAGGTGCTGTGGACACACCTGTTATAGACGCTGATATAGGTAAGGTTTTGGCTGAAGTGTCGACTGAATTCAATAATGGTGTAAAGGGTTACGTTTACTTGGTTCAGGGGGAGCCAAGTCAAGGAGGGGGTGATTATGTGCGATATGACCGAGAGGCTTATGTTGCTGAAAGCGATTGGTATCGACTGACTTCACGAGCGGATAACCCGATTGAGTTGCAGGATTTGAGTTATCGTGACGATAGATTACCAGAAGCATCTTTATTGGACACGGTTAAAATGTGGATTACTGGACACAGCGTTGGTGGTGTGACCCAGATGACGATTACCAATCGTAATTTTCGAGCCGAGGTGGTTGACGTTAAGGCGGGAGCTATTCGAGCGAATGTGCAGTTAAAAGCCCAGCTCTCAGTCGCCAAAATTCCGATTATGAACTTTTGGATAAAGTATCAGTTTACCCCTTCAGGTTTGAGAGCCGTATCTCGGGCGGAAATTCCTAATTGGATGCCGATGTTTTTGTATCGCACGTCCGTTGGTTTATCGATGGATGCGAATGATTTGAGAGGGAGCCAAGTGTATGCTTATTCCGACTCGGATCAATTATTGGTTGGGGAGGTCGATGGCGAATTGTCGCAAGCTGAGGTTCGCATGCAAAGCGCGGCGCTGTCTTCTGAAAACCCTTGGTGGATGCTGGTCAGCCCAAGAAACTTTCAAGTGTTGGCGCGGATGAAGATCCCAACGCAATACGAAACGCCGATCAATTTGATTTATCAGGACGATGTTTTATTAAAAGTATCTCCGGAGCGTTATGTTGGGCAATTGCCAAATATTGGCTTTCAAGTGTCGAGAATTCCACTTAAAGGTGTTTATACCATGGTGTTTGATCTTTACTTTGATAATGTTGACTCACGCTTGAATCCACGGGCGTACGTTGAATCAAAATTAACACCGACTCAATATGATTGGCGCTGGTTAACTGAACACAGACAGCTTTCAGACTGAATTTATTTTTTGCTCATGAACTTCATAAAGGCCGTCATGGCTTCTGGGGATTTTAAACAAGCGGAAAATTCTTTGGCTTCTTTATTGATTTGTTCAATGAGTCCTTTATTTAGGTGTTCTCGAATCAGTGCTCGACTGATTTTAAGAGCATTGGCTGGTTTTGATGCTAGGGTCTTGGCGGCCTCTAGCGCTAAAGACTGATAGCGATCGGATGCAGCGACCTCGTTAACCAGTCCCCAGCTTTTTGCGGTTTCTGCGTTTAACGAATTTCCTAGTAGTAACAGTTCCGCAGCTCGGGTGACACCGATCATTCTAGGGAGCAGCAGGCTGGCTCCGGCTTCTGGGCACAAACCAAGATCGACAAAGGGCATTTTGAGGAGCGCATTTTCTCCAAGGTAGACCAAATCGCAGTGCAATAAAACCGTTGCTCCAATACCGACACAAGGACCATTGGCGGCCACAACAAAGGGCTTCTCGTTGTGCGCTAGCGCATGCAAGAAGTGTAATATGGGATTGTCTTCTAGCAGGCTGGGGGCTTGAATAAAATCTTGGATATCGTTACCCGCGCAAAAGCAGTCGGTATGGCCGGTTAAAAAAATACAAGCCACTTGATCGTTGTTTTGAGCTTCATTGACAAGTTGAGCCATTTCGCTGTACATGGCTTGAGTGAGCGCGTTCTTTTTTTCTGCTCGGTTTAAGGTGATTTGCAGTACGTTGTCAGTGAGTTGGTGTTGAATGAATTCGGTTGTCATGGCGTTCTTCCTAGGGCCTACATTAGGTCGCTCATCTTAACGTATCGAATGAGTTGTTGCCAAATGTCAGCGACTTATTCCTCTTCACTTTTCTTAGGTTGCAAGGGTTCCAGTGAGAGTTCAGATAAGCCTTTTGCGACGGGTTTTGGGGTGCTTGGTGTTTTTGGGGTGAGCTTGGCTTGCACGGCTTGTGCAGCCTGTACGGCCGTGTTTTTGATGGAAGGTACTGTTGATGCTTGAGGTGCTGACGCTTGAGATGGTGTTGATGTTTTAGGGGTTGCGTCAGGTTTTTGAGCCTCTTCATTGGTGGCTTTAGCGGCAGGTGCAGAATTGGCGGATGGATTTTCGTCTAGGTTGATGCGCAAGCGCAAATTGTTTTTTGAATCCGCATTTTTCAATGCTTCATCTAAGGAGATGCGACCTTGCTTGTAGAGTTTGTACAATGCGGTATCGAAGGTTTGCATGCCTTGTGCTTCGGATTTCAACATGACTTCTTTAATGGCATCGGGTTCGCCATTCTTAATCAAATCGCACACTCTTGGGGTACCCAATAAAATCTCAATCGCCGCGGCTCTTTTGTTATCAATGGTCGGCATCAATCGTTGCGAAATGATGGCTTGCATATTTAAAGACAGGTCCAAAAATAACTGTTTATGGCGCTCTTCTGGGAAAAAATTCACGATGCGGTCGATCGCTTGGTTGGCGTTGTTGGCGTGTAAAGTTGAAATGCATAAGTGTCCAGTTTCAGCAAAAGCCAACGCGTGCTCCATGGTTTCAGCGGAGCGGATCTCGCCAATTAAAATAACATCAGGTGCTTGGCGTAGGGTGTTTTCAAGAGCATCTTCATAGCAATCTGTATCTACACCAACCTCGCGCTGATTGACAATGCACTTTTGATGCTTGTGAACAAATTCGATTGGGTCTTCGATGGTAATGATGTGGCCCGCGCTGTTTTTATTTCGGTAATCAATCAACGATGCCAAAGAGGTTGATTTCCCTGAACCTGTGCCACCTACAAACAAAATTAAGCCACGTTTTTGCATGATTACCTGCAATAATATGTCGGGCAATTTGAGACTGTGAAAGTCTGGAATTTCTGTTTTTATCGCCCGGATAACCATGCTGACTTCGTTGCGTTGCTTGAAAATATTGACTCGAAATCGCCCGACACCACTGATGCTGATGGCTAGATTGAGTTCGGGTTTATTTTCAAATTGTTGCTTTTGCTCGTCATCTAAGAGAGCGTATGCCAGTTGGGCTGATTCGCCTTTCTGAAGGGGGGTGTCACTCAATGGCTCCATTTTGCCATAGATTTTGCAGTTGATTGGCGCACCGGTGCTGACAAAGAGATCGGATCCATCTCGGTCAATCATGATTTTCAGGTATTTTTCAAGTGAATCCATAGTGGCGGCCTGCTTGTAGCTTGGGTAATTTCTTGAGGGATGTTCCGAAAATAGTATAGACGGACTCTTAGCTTGAAAGGGTATAAATAACGCCGCTGCACTTTATTCGGTGACTTGGCGTTGCGTACCGATTTTGTTGGTCGCTAATGCATTGATTAAAGCCTTCCTCAGACCAGTTTTTTCCTGGCGCGGCTATTTGAACCTTGCCTGATAAGGGTTTTCCATCATCATACTGTTTGTCAAACAGACTGAAGATACGCAATGGAATGCCGTTACCGGTTAGGATGGCGTTGGTTTCGATATCATCTTGTAAAGAAAAACGCCCGTAACTGATGTTGATTCCATGTCCGTAGCCATTATTCAGGCATCGTTTAATGTTGCAGGCGAATTCGTTTTTTTCTACTTCTTTGCCATCGGTATAGGCATCCAGTAGGCCGCTAAAGTTTAAGTGTTGCCAGAGTTGTCCGCGTTCTTTTTCGGTATTTATTTTGTGGTCCCCATTGCCATTGGTGAGCAAGGAATCAATGTGTGTTTGCGCATATGCAAAATCACCAGGCATGGCTTTATATTGGTTTTTGAAAGCGTACCAGGCATGCGTGGTGTCTGAAATGAGTTCTGAAAAACGCTGTAGCTGGGCTTGGGTAATCAGTTGGTAGCCGTAAATGAGGCTGCTGATTAGCATGCCGAATAAACTTAATATAAGGGTGATTTCAGTCGGTGTAATATGGAGTTTGTGTGCTGCGTTCATGGTAACCTGAGTTCTTGGCTTGTTAGCCAAACCAGCTGATCATTAAACACAATGGGGCCTAGGTTAGAAAACTCCTGAAAATTTTGATTGGCGTTCGCGCCTTCTAAATACAGCGAGAGCATTTTTTTCGCACCATTGGGTTGTGGGGTATTGGCTGATGGGCGTTTTTCTTGACCATTTAATTCCTGGTGTGGTGCGATGATGACAGCTTTGGCGTTGCCTTGCCCATTGACTGTCAGGGTGTGATTAGGGCTGTAGGCGTACCACAATCGTTCGTTGTGATTGTCCCTGAGGTCTTTTAAACCAAGCGTTTTAAAGGGCAGCCATCCTATGGTAGATAAGCATTTTTCTTTGAGCGTATCGCTTATGCCATCGTTGTTATCATCTGGGCAAGGTAGGTTGTCCGCTTGAGATAGTAAGGCGTTTTTGGCTAGAGTGAGGGCGTTTATACCGTGAAATTTCTTTTGTTTTGGGTGTTGAATAGCTTGGTATGTTAGATACCCAATGCTGACGCTGCCGATTGTGAACATAACCACGGACAGGTATAAGATATTGAGGGTTTCTTTTGATGGGCTGACCATTTATTTTAAAACCTATGACGAAGCTGATCTAAGCGCAATTGCAACACTTCATGAGTAAAACTAGCGGGCTGTTTCTGAGAAAACTGTAAGGCTTTTTTGTAGTGCAAGTATGCTGGTTTGTATTGTTTTAGGTGTTCAAAGCTGACGCCGATATTAAATAAAATATCTGGGTTATTTGGATTGATCTTTAAAGCTTCTAAAAAACTTGCATTGGCGGCAGTCCAGTTGGATTGTTTGGCAAATAAATTACCTTGAGTAAAGAGTAGTAGACTGTGATTTGGGTGAAATGGAATAAGATCTTGAATCAGTGTGCTCATCTTTTGAGGATGGACTTGGTTCGCTAATCGAATCAGTGTGTCAATCCCCGTTAAGTCTTTTGGGTATTGTTTTAGGTGTTCTGACAGTGATTCAAATGCCAATTGATAATAACCTTGAACAATTAACAGGTTGGTGTTCTCAAAGGCATTGTTTGTTGCCGTTTTGGCTTTTTTGGTCGAAATTTTTGTAAGGCTGAACGGCTTTTTAATCGGTTGTTCAATTGGCTTATCCACTCGTTCAATTACTACTTGGTTTTCTGTGCGGGTTAATGTGTTGTTGGTTGGTGGTGTTTCCTCGATCGCTTTTGTTTTGGTGAGTGTTTCGTTTTTGGGCTGAGTATTAGGTTGTTTATTAGGTTGTGCTGAGGGTTGCGTTTTAGACTGTACTTTGGGTTGTATGTTGTTAAAAGTTTCTTGAGAGAACGCGACTTGTTGGTTTTTAACGCTCGATTGATGTTCAGCTATCTTAGATTCAGTCTTGTTTGTAGACAGTGAAGGGTCGATAGCAGCATTTTTTGCCAACAAACTAAAAATTAAAATGCACAAACTTAAGATTAGGCCAGAGGTCCAAGCTGCAGACGGGGTTTTATGACTAACGTGTTGCGTTTGCGTTAAAAATTTTGCCAGTTGACTGCTGTTCTGCAAAGGCGATGGTGATTGTGGGCTGTTGCTGGGGCTTTTTCTTAGGTTGTGATTGTCGTTATGATTGTGGTTATTTTCTTGTGCTTGCGCGGGCTGTATTTTCTGCCGTATCTTGAGTTTAGGGATCGGAGTGACATGCGCTTTTTTCAGCGAGTCGGCCTTTTTAGTGGCGGCTTTTTCTAATGCGTTTAACAGGGCACTCATACGGCTTTCCTTGGTAACTTAAGCTAACGAGTTGAAGAGTAGGACCCCGAGACTGAGGTACATGATGCCGATCATGACCCATGGCAAAGCCACCCAGTGAGTCTTTTGCGCTTTTGTGTCTCGTGCGGCTTGGCGAATATCGTCAGAGTTGATGCTTAATCGGTTATTGGCATAGGCAATGAGCATCGCTTTATCGGCTAATAGGTTGATCTTTCTGGCTAGTCCTTTGGAGTATTTTTGGATGGCTTTAGTTGCTGCCTGGTTAAACAGTCCTGGGCCTCGGTAGCCAGATGCTTGCAGTCTGTGATTTAGGTAATGGTTAATGTCTGATTTGGTAAAGGGTTTTAGATAAAACTGATGATGGATACGGTCTTGCAGCTGCCTGATCTTTGGGGTGCTGAGGTGTTGGTCTAATTCAGGTTGGCCAAATAAGACGATTTGCAGCAGCTTTGCTTGACCTGTTTCAAGGTTGCTGAGCAAGCGTATTTCTTCCAGTGTTTCTATTGGTACACACTGAGCCTCTTCAATTAATAAAATGACCTGACGATTTTGAGCATGCTTGACGAGCAGTTGGTGCATCAGGGCTTGCATTAATTTGGCTTTTGGCCAGTGCTCTTGTGCTGGGATATTCATTTCTAAGGCGATCGTCACCAGCATTTCAATTGGGGGTAAAGAGGGGTTGATGATGTAAATGACATCGGTTGTTCTCGGTAAGCTGTTTGCCAGCATATGACAGAGCATGGTTTTGCCTGTGCCAATTTCACCGACGACTTTCACAATGCCAATGCCTTCCTCGAGTGTGAATTTTAGAGCCTCTAAGGCGGCACCTCGTTCGCTACCTGAAAAAAATAAGGCGGTATCTGGCGTGAGGCGAAAGGGTTGTCTGGCCAAACCAAAGTGTTCCAAGTACATGACGGCTTCCGTGCGTGAATCAATTAAGGGTTAGGGAGCCTTATGTGCTGTCAGTCTGATATCCTTATCAGGTATCGCATGCAATACGGCTCCTTTAACAGTATAGACAAGATCTTTTTGAGAGCCTTTATGCAGGCATGTTGTTGGCTGTTTCTGTGCTTATTAGCGCATAAGCTGTATTTTTTTGTGTTTGCGTGGCGTTGCAGAAACTGATTGGGCGCGGGAGGAAGGGCGGAAAGGTAATGATTTATTAGGAATGGCCTGTATGCATTGCATCATCAGTGTGCCTAATTGAGCAAAGCTGGCGGGTTTGTCATATAAAGTGACTGGCCAACTCAAAGCATCATCTGGAATGTGAGGTTCCTGGATGTGCTCTGGAACAAGAATAACGATGGGGGTATTTTGATAGCACTGAATTTTTTTGATGTCCTCCAGCAAGTTGGTGACCAAGGATGTGGGCTCTGTGTAATCTAACAAGATTAAATCAAAAGTTGAGCGGGTGTTTTCAGTATGCTCAAGGTTCTGTAACGCTTGTCGGCTTGACAGTGCCAGGCTTAAAGGAATATCTAAACTATTCGCTTGTTCAGACATTATGGTTCCGTAGTCTCCTTGGTAGGTCATCAGTAGGGTCAGTTTATTTCTTAGAACGCTGAAAATGGCTCTATGATCGGTTTCTTCCGATGAATCTTTGCTGACAGGTAACATCAGCTGGTAATGTGTGCCAGCAGGGATGCTGCTTGAGACGGTAAGCTGCCCTCCCAGTCTTAACAAAATGTCGCGCAGTTTAAAGATCTCTGGGTGATGCGTTTGGTGGTGGTTACTGTTTTTTGAAGATTCTGCTTGAGTGTTAATAAAATATTGGTTGAGCGTGGTGTTAAAGTCGGCGTTGGAGGGCAGAGTGTCTTCTAAGGAGCAAATCAATTGGATGTTGTTCTCCATGAACTCGTCGGTTTCGAGTCGCATTTTTAACACGTTATCGATACCGGCCGATCGTTTTAAGCTGTGTTTGGCGAGCTCAATTAATAAAACTTCAATGGCTCGGTTTGGGCCTTTTAATTGTGTGACGGTCGTGGGCTTGATTGAGTAAAGCATCTGGGTTTTAGCGTCTTTGGCTTCAATTGATATTTTTTTAAGGATGTCATGGCCTAGCGTGCGTAAGTTAAATGGGGCTTTTTCATAGAGAGCGGTTTGTTTTTTGTTAGGGGTGTTTGTGTCATTTTGGGTATTAGGGCCTGAAATAGCGGCAAGGTAATCGACGTTAGCGGTGGAGTTTCTAGAATCAACGCCTGTGTGCGTAAAGAGTGGTGGATTGGATGGGGTGTTTGTTGATTTATTCGATTTCTCAATCGACTCCAATTGACCTAGGTGGCTAGCACTTTGGTGTTGCTGATGAAGCTGTTTAAAAAAAATCAATTGCCACAGGCCTAATGTCACTACGCTGAGAGCGTGTATTGCTTGAAACAAGGAGGCTTGTTGAATAAAACTAGGCCCCCCTCGCCAATACAGTAAAAATTGAAATAAAGACAGCAGGCTAAAAATAATAACACTCAAATACTGATCTATTGGGTTTAACAGCGCCAACTTATTTTTGGCTAGATGCTGCTTTGGACCGGTGTTTTGTCTGCGCTTTTTAAAATAGTCGAAATTAATATGGATGACCCAGAAAAGCAAAAAGCAGGGAATACCTGCCAGCAGAAGGCTAAGACCTGGTTTTTGATGCATGAGGCTTATGACAAAAGCTGAGACTATTAGGGTTTGCAGGGCCCACTTGCTGCGACTGGATTGTATAATGTCATTGTTAACTTGTTGGTGGAGGTGTCGATAACTCGTCACGTACAGTAAGACTAAACTCAGGGCGATCCAAATATCTGTGCTTATGCGTTCTGTTAAGTGTTGCGGTGTGTCGGACATTGGGGTTGCCAAAGTAACCATTAATAAGCAATAGCCTGAAAACGCGATGCGTTGCTGAACTAAGGTATTGTGTTTCACGCTAGGCAGTAATTTCCGCATCGACCAGAACAGCAGTAAGCAGCCTATTGCGGTGATACTCATCCAAACCCATAGCCAAGACAAGCTGGGTTGTGCTGTATTTAAAGCGGTTTGCTCGGTGATATAGAAATGAATGGGGTGGTGGCTCTCAAGCCTTAAATAAAATAGGGCTTCAGATTTAGGGGCTAATTCTGCTGTAAAAGGTTGTGCTAAAAAGGTGGTGGTATTTTTAAGAGGTATGAGTTGGCTGTGTTGGGAGGTTTTATTCAGTTGGAAGAGTTGAGTGGATGAAGGTTGCCAATAATTAAAATGCTGTGAAAATTCGACTGTCTTTGAAGTGGGGTTTTTGAAGGTTAGCTTCAGCCATATGGGGTAACTGGCCCAACCGAAAGAGAGTTTTGGGGTGTCTGTCGATAGGAATTGCACTTCTTTGAGTTGTTGTAATAGGGTTTCTGGGGCCGCGTCTGGCTCGGTTTGTTGCATCACATCCAGCCAATAATGGATCGTATAAGCAGGGGTTAACTTTAAATCGGCGGCATGAGTTGAAGCATCGCTGTTGCTCGTATTGTGTAGCGTGCTGTCTACAGCGGCATGTGCCTGTTGGCTGTGATTATTCTGAATCAAGATGACTTGAATCAATGCAATGATCAGGCTGATCCGAAAGGCTTGTAAGACACTAGGCCAAGCAGTTGCAGGTAGATGGCTTGGCCGTGGTGGTTTTTGTAAAGCAATCCAAAACGTCATGAGGCTCAAGTGTTCGCTTTTAAAGGGGGGGCGTTTTGAGTTGGAACCGCTCCGGGTGTATCGCTTGTTGCAGTGTTTTTGAGATAGCAAAAGGCGCTCCTGCTAAATAGCTTAACAGAATATCGGCACAGATCCAGGCGTGGGTGAACCCTCGAGAGCCTAATCCACAATTGATTAGGACTTTGCTGTTGAATCCAAGTTGCTCAATAGGGCCGACTAACGGCAAATAATCACGCGACTGTGTTCGAATCGCAGTGCGCCCTTGAAGCGAATCGGTCGCTATGTTGCGGTACGCTTGGGCTATCTTTGGGCTTAAGAGAGGCAGATAGTTGATGTTTTCTTGATGCTCTTTGGGTTTCAGGCTGTCATCTGCGTTATTTGGATAATAGGTGGCCCCCAAAATCTGTACGCTGTCGCTGGAGGCCATTTTTGGTAACAAATAGTTTTTACCACTGAGAATGGTTGTTAGGGCCTCGCTTTCAGGTGTGCAGGGCAGTTCGGTTAGCTGGCCTCGTATTGGCAGTAAATTGAGCGCCAGCTGAGGGAGAAGCTGTTGCGTGTGAAAGGCTGTACACAAAATGATGTGATCATAGTCATTAAGCGCCTGCTCTATTGTGTGTGTTGAAAATAATGTGTTAAGTCTCACGTCGATATTGGGGTGTTGGCATAAGGCTTGGCACAGTTCTGCTGCGGGTATGAGGTGGGCTTTGGGGTAATACATCCCTGTGTTTTCGATGGTTGTATTGGCAATGTCGCTGGCTTGTTCTGGGGATACGACTTGCTCCCAAGCCTCCGGCCAAAGTTTGTGTTGTCGGATTTTGTTGAATCGCTTTTCTTCTCGAGGGTTACCAGGAAATTGAATCATGCCAGTGTTGGGCAGATGAACACTGGATGGCGTAAGGGCTTCAAGATTGGAGGCAGAAAAATAACTGCTATTGTGCTGAAACTCATTGAAGCAGCCTTTGAAAATGGATAAAGGTGTTTGCAGCGCTGCTCTGGCATTGCCAGAAGCTTTGGCCGCAATCTGGGTTTCTGAATCGGTGAGTGCCACGTGATAACCGGCGCTTGCTAAACGGTGTGCTGTGCTACAGCCGCTGATGCCAGCGCCAACAACGAGGGTTTTTTTGTGGCGGGATTGGGACAGTTTCGGTGATTTAGAAAAGGTGCTGTTTTGAGTGGGCGGGGTAATATAACCTGCCAGCATTTCTCTTTTGTGTTGAAAGCCTGGACGTTTTGAGACGCTGAACCCTGCCGCTTGTAACCCTCGACGAACCTGGCCTGCGGCTGTAAATGTCGCAAAATTTGCGTTCGGTGCTGCAATGCGTGCCATCTGTGAGAATAACGCGTCGCTCCACATTGCCGGGTTTTTTTGTGGAGAAAAGCCGTCGAGAAAAAATGTATCGATATAACCGGAAAATTGGCTGAGGGCTTCTAGTGCATCCTGCCAGAGTAAGGTAAGGCTGATGTTGTACTCTGGCCATACCAGTCGATAACGACCTGGAATAAGGGGAGGATAATGTCGTACTAGTCTGTTACCAATCATCTTTGATGGCGTGTTACTGAGGGAAGGGTTGAGCAGCAGTTGGTTGAGCTGGGTTTTAAAATGCGCTTGCGTCAGGGGGTGTTTTTCAATCGTGATGTAATGCAGCTGTGGCTGTGTTGTTTGGCTGGTTGCCTGTTGGTGTTTAAAAAAGGTGTTGCAGGCCAATAAAAAATTTAAACCGGTACCAAAGCCAGTTTCTAAAATGCGTAAACGCCCTTGTGTTTCTCCAAGGCGTCTTTCTAAGTGTGTATTATGAATAAAGACGTACAGGCTTTCTTCAATAGGGTGGTTGGGGTTGAAGTAGACGTCTTGATATTCCAGGCTTTTAGGGAATTGAGCGTTTGGATCCAGTTTGGCAGGAATTAAGGGGGTAATGCAGCTGTCTATCATGCTGGGAGTGGATGAGGTTCTAATCCCAAGTGGATTTTGGGCGTCGGCGAGCCAGGTGTGGCAAAAGTAAGGTTAAGATCACACCGATGATCACGGCAATGGCGCCCTGCATAATGCCTTCAGCTCGGTTGTCCGACTGTAATTGATAATTTTGCGTTTCAAACTGCTCGAGCTTGCTGGCCATCAATTCAAGTTGCTGGCGCATTTTGGTGTTGTCTTCGGCTAAGGCTTGGCTTTGAGAGGTGGTGGCTTTTAATTCATCGTATTGCCGTTTGATGGATTGCAAGCGTTCGGTTGCTGCTTGGTGTCGAGTTTGCAAATCAGCTACTTTCGCGTTTAGATTGCCTGCCTGTACTGAACTGGCTTTGTTTTCTTTTTTGATGGCTTCTAATTGTTTGTTTAAACGCAATACTTTGACTTTGGCGCTGGGTTCGGATTGCAAAAATTGGTTCCGAACCCAACCAGTGCCAAGACTGTTTTGGACATGGCTCCAAGTGACGCCTTCGTTGTCGGTGTGACTTTCTAAGATAGTGACTTGATTGCCGCTTTTTAGAAACCGGGTGATCCGATGTTTTAGGGTGGGGCCAGAGCGCAGCTCAACAGAGAGGTCGTCACTGATGTAGAGTTTTTCTGCATACACTGGGGTTGCCATCGCCAATAGTAGTGTTAAAGCGACTGAAGTGAGCAAAGCCAATAGTGCTGATTGCAAAGTCGATGATGCCGAGTCAGTTAGGGAAGAGAAAACAGCGTTTCTTGTCATGGTTGTTCCTTTTTTGAGCGGTTTCAGTGGGTGGGGTCGTTGCGGGCTTGTGGTGTTAACACCTATTAATACCCACTAGCAGGCAGCAAAAATTAGTTACCCGAGTCTGAAACATCTGTCCTAAAATGATAATATCAAAGCGTTTTTTATGAGTGTTGAGTTTATACACCGGAACCGGTTTCAAGTATAGGCCTATCTTTTTTAACCATTTTAACGGTAATCAGACTGAGAAAGCTCGAGGCAGCAGACGATGGCGATAGATCACTTTTACGGGGACCAAGACCCCGCGGAGACTCAAGAATGGTTGCAAGCTTTCCAGTCGTTAATTGATTTTGCGGGGCCTGAGCGGGCTCGGGAAATTTTGGATCATCTGAATACCTTGGGACGAGCGGCAGGTGTTAACTCTGATCACTTAAATACGCCTTATCTTAATACCATTGCCATACCAGATCAGGCGCCGCTGCCAGGCGACTTATACCTAGAGCGGCGTATTCGATCGTTAATTCGTTGGAATGCGTTAGCGATGGTTTTACGGGCTAACCGAGATAATGATGACGAATTAGGGGGGCACATAGCGACCTTTGCTTCCGCTGCTACCTTGTATGATGTTGGCTTTAACCACTTTTTTCGGGGGGCCAGTGCGGGATTTGGTGGGGATATGGTGTTTTTTCAAGGCCATTCGTCGCCTGGAGTGTATGCCCGAGCATTTTTAGAAGGGCGCATTTCTGAAGAGCAGATGGATGGGTTTCGTCGTGAAGTGGGGGGCGGTGGTTTGTCGTCTTACCCGCACCCTTGGTTGATGCCTGAGTTTTGGCAATTTCCTACGGTTTCGATGGGCTTGGGCCCCATTCAAGCGATCTATCAAGCGTACTTTTCCAAATACCTAGAGAACCGCGAGTTGTTGCCGGTTCAAGGTCAAAAGGTATGGGCGTTTTTGGGTGATGGGGAGATGGATGAACCGGAATCATTAGGCGCTATTTCGTTGGCCGGTCGAGAAAAGCTTGATAACTTGATTTTTGTGGTCAATTGTAACTTGCAACGATTGGATGGCCCGGTTCGCGGTAATGGTAAAATCATTCAAGAATTGGAAGGTGTTTTCCGAGGTGCAGGTTGGAATGTGATTAAAGTTATTTGGGGTCGTCATTGGGATCCTTTGCTGGCGCGCGATGACACAGGTGTGTTACGACAGCGCATGGAAGAGTGTGTGGATGGCGAGTATCAAGCCTATAAAACCCATGGCGGTGGCTACACCCGAGAGCACTTTTTTAACAAGTACCCTGAACTGGCGGCCATGGTGGCGGATTTCAGTGATGAGGACATCTATAAGTTAAATCGGGGCGGGCACGATCCAAGCAAAGTGTACGCGGCTTATCATCAAGCTTGTGCTCACCAAGGACAGCCTACCGTGATTTTGGCAAAAACCGTGAAAGGTTATGGTTTAGGAGCGGGCGAAGGGCTGAATAAAACCCATCAGTTGAAAAAGATGGACATGGTCAGTTTGAAAAGCTTCCGTGATCGTTTTGATATGCCGTTCAATGACGATGAGTTGGAAAAACTCCCGTACTACCGCCCATCGGAAGACAGCACTGAGATTCGGTATTTGAAAGAGCGCCGCCAAGCGTTGGGTGGTTATGTGCCGAGTCGCCGTAAAAGCAGCGAGTCGTTGTCGGTACCGGATATTTCCGCTTTTGAGAATCAGCTGAAAGGCAGTGATGGTAAAGCCTTGTCGACGACTATGGGGTTTGTGCGCATGTTATCAACTCTGTTGAAAAACCCGGAGTTGGGTGAGCGTGTTGTACCCATTGTGCCGGATGAAGCTCGTACGTTTGGCATGGAGGGCATGTTTCGTCAGCTGGGTATCTATTCCAGTGTGGGCCAGCTTTACAAACCAGAAGATGCGGGGCAGATGATGTATTACCGCGAGGACAAAACCGGTCGGATTTTGGAAGCAGGCATTAACGAGGCGGGCGCTTTTTCAGCGTGGTTGGCGGCGGCCACCAGTTACAGTCATCACAATTATCCGATGATTCCATTTTATATTTTCTACTCGATGTTTGGTTTTCAGCGCATCGGTGATTTGATTTGGGCCGGGGGTGATATGCAGGCCCGTGGCTTTTTGATTGGAGCCACGGCGGGTCGTACCACGTTAAATGGCGAAGGCCTTCAGCATCAAGACGGCCACAGCCATTTGTTGGCTGCAACTGTCCCGAATTGCGTGGCCTATGACCCTGCTTATAATTCGGAATTGGCGGTGATTGTGCAAAGTGGTTTAAAGCGCATGATGGCAGAGCAGGAGAATGTGTTTTATTACATCACGACGATGAATGAAAATTATCGTCATCCAGGTTTGTCTGACGAACCTGAGCAGCGTGACAAACAGATAGCCGGCATTATTAAAGGCATGTATGTTTTGGATGATCGTACCACGCCGGATGCATCAAATCTGAAATTGCATTTGCTGGGCAGTGGCACCATCCTTAATGAAGTTGTCGCTGCCGCTGATATTCTGGCGGATGTGTATCTGGTTCAAGCCTGCATTTGGAGTGTGACCAGTTTCAGTGAATTGCGTCGGCAAGGTTTGGCGGTTGAGAGAAAAAATCGACTCAACCCAGAAGCTGAGCCTGAAAAAGCCTATGTCAGTGAGTGTTTGGACGCGCGCCCAATGCCGGTGGTCGCGGCCAGTGATTATATGAAGTTGGTGGCCGATCAAATCCGTCCTTTTGTCTCTTCGCACTTTACGGCTCTCGGAACGGATGGGTTTGGTCGCAGTGACTCTCGTGAACAGTTGCGGCACCATTTTGAGGTTGATCGCTATTTTATCGTTTTGGCGGCCTTGACGGCATTGGCCGACAAGGGGTACATCGGGCGCAGTAAAGTGGTGGATGCGATACAGCGGTTTGAGTTGGATGCCGCTAAAATTGATCCTTCTAAAGCCTAACAGGTAAGGTTATTGATTATGACGCAACAACTGACAATTGCTGTTCCTGATTTAGGTGATCTTGATCAAGCCGAAGTAGTCGAAGTTTTGATTAAGAAAGGCGACGCTTTAGCGGAAGGCCAAACGCTTATGACGTTGGAATCCGATAAAGCGTTGATTGAAGTCCCTGCGACGGAAGCGGGGGATGTGGTTGAGGTGCACATTCGCTCTGGTCAGATGGTGAAAACCGGTGACCCCATGGTGACTTTGGCGTTTGCAGAACTCCCGGTTAAAGAGCAGCCCGTTGCAGGATCTGCATCTGTTGAAGAGTCCAAGCCTGCGAGTGAATCTGCAGCCGATGCCGGTGTTAAAGCCGTTGAGCCCTCTGCTGAAAAAAAGGATGGAATGCCTGAGCCAGAAATCGAACCAGAAACGGAATCCGAAGAAGAAAGCGATACCGCTTCTGAGACGGTAAGAGTGCCCGATTTAGGGGACATTGAACAAGCCGAAATTGTTGAGTTGTTGGTGTCGGTGGGCGATCAGGTCGTAGCGGATCAAACCGTGATGACGTTGGAGTCCGATAAAGCCTTGTTGGAAGTGCCCAGCTCCATGGCGGGTAAGGTGGCGGAAATATGGGTTCGTGCTGGGCAGAGTGTGTCAAGCCAGCAGCCCTTAATGGCATTGGCTATTGCATCGAGTGCTGCATCGAGTGTTGCATCCAATCAAACAGTCGAGTCACCTGTTGAATCAGAGAGTAAGCCGAATCAAAAACTGGAAATGCCGCCGGTGCTGCGAGAAGTAGCTGCGCCCGCCGACATTAAGCCTGTCGATCATAATAAAATCCCAGCGCCAGCAGTGAATGCAGCTGAAGCCGTGTATGCGGGGCCTGCCGTGCGGCGTTTGGCGAATCAGTTGGGCGTTGATCTGACTCAAGTGCCGCCCACAGGTCCTCGAAAGCGTATATTAAAAGAAGATGTGAAAGCCTATGTGAAACAGCACATGACAAATCAGGGCATGACGCAACCGGTTGAAGCGGCTGGTTCTTCTGTGGCGGCAGTCAGCGGTTTTCCAGAAATTGACTTTTCGCAGTGGGGGGATGTGACGTCGGTCAAGGTGTCGCGCATTCAAAAGAAAACCGCAGAATTGCTGACGCGTTCCTGGTCGCAAATTCCACAAGTGACGCAATTTGATTCCGCTGATATTACAGAGCTTGAAGCGTTCCGAAAAACAGAAGGCGCACGGTTAAAACCCACAGGGGTGAAGTTAACCATGGTGGCGTTTTTGGTGAAAGCCAGTGCGTACGTGTTGCGTGCCATGCCACAGTTCAACAGCTCCTTGTCGCCCGATCAAACCACGTTGCATCAAAAAGATTACGTGCACATTGGGGTCGCCGTGGATACACCCAATGGTTTGTTGGTGCCTGTGATTCGGGATGCCGATAAAAAGTCGGTGATTGAGATCGCAAATGATGTGGTGGCGTTAAGTGGTAAGGCAAGAGAAGGTAAGTTGTCTCCCGATGAAATGAAAGGCGGTTGTTTTTCGGTATCTTCTCTGGGAGGGTTAGGTGGTACCGCGTTTACGCCCTTAGTCAATTGGCCTGAAGTCGCTATTTTGGGTGTGTCTCGCTCCAAGCTAGAGCCGGTGTGGCAGGCAGAGAGTAAAGCCTTTGAACCGAGATTGATGTTGCCTTTATCGTTGAGTTACGACCATCGCGTTATTAACGGCGCTGATGCCGCTCGGTTTACGACCTTGTTGGGCGAGGTATTGGCGGATATGCGTAAGGTTTTGTTATAGCTGATAATTTTATGAGAGGATCTCTTGGTTATCAAAGTAATAATTGAGTTTGGTTTTTTGTAAAAATGTACATTTTTACATTTGTAGGTTTGTGTGTGTGTTGCTATGATTTCCCTATCAACATTGTAAACCAATGAGGTCTCAATTTTGAGTCGAATAGTGCTCGATGTTTCAGGTGAAGATCACCAAAAGATAAAAGCTCTTGCGGCGTTACAGGGGAAATCTATTAAAGATTATGTTTTGGGGAAGGTTTTTTCTGATCGTGCTGATGAAGAAGAGGCTATGGTAACACTCCAATCTTTATTGTCCGAGCGTATTGCAAGGGCGGAATTGAAAGGAAGTACCGGAAAATCATTCAGCCAAATTGCAGATGACGCCATTCGAAATAGGTTCGATCGTTAGTGTCGAATTTTGAAGTCAGCTTCGATGCTGAGCAAGATTTGCTGGATATCATTTCTTACACTATCGAAAATCATGGTGTGCCAAAAATGGAGTTGTATATTGCCAAACTGGAAAAGTGCGCTGATCAGCTTGCTATGAAACAGGGCCACTTCCGTGTGATTGATGTTGATTACAAATCAGTTCGCGTAAAGCATTGCCAGCATCATTATATTTTTGGTTTTGATCGTGACTCTTCTGTCTTTGAGGTGATTGCTATCTTCCACGAGCGTATGGATTTAATAAGGCGATTGGAGATTAGGCTTTCTTAATTTGGTTTTTGAGTTAACTCCACAATCGATCCTGACGGGGCTTCGTAATCTTCGCTTAAAAGTGCTCTAAAACTTCCAATTATGGTTTCTGGTGCTACTACCTTGTTCGGATCTTCAGCCGGAAACGCTTCGGCGCGCATGGCCGTGCGGACGGGGCCTGGGTCTACAGAGTAAAAGCGTAAGTTCTTAAGGTGGGCGAGTTCTTCGCTCCATTGTTTCATCATCGCATCAGTGGCGGCTTTTGATATGGCGTAAGCACCCCAGTGGGCTTTGTGTTGTTGGCCAGCAGAGTCGGATGAGAAAATCACACGCGCATTATTGGATAACCGTAAGCAAGGCAGCAGGGCTTTGGTCAGCATGAAGGCGCTGGTTAGATTGGTTTGAAAAACGGTTTGCCAAGTGTCTAGCGGGTATTGTTCTAGCAGAGTCAGCTTGCCCAGTAGAGCGGCGTTATGAATCAATGCATCGAGTTTTTTGCAGTGGGTGAGGATGTTGTCGTGAATCTCTTTACAGTTTTCTTCCGTTAACTCGGAGAGATCGCAATGTAACTGAATAGGTGTCGTTGCTGTTTTTTCTATAATCTCATCGTAGACCTGATCAAGGCCTGCTTGGTCTTTATCTAACAACAGCACTTCGGCTTGTTGCTCGGCAAAGTGTAGAGCTAAGGCTTTGCCAATGCCGTGTGCGGCCCCGGTGATTAAGATGGTTTTGTCTTTTAGGTTATTATTTTCTGTTGAGTTGTGATCAGTGTTTGTGTTCATGGGGTTTACTTAACGTTAGGTTTACTGGTTGATTATAGTGACTAGAGCCAGTTTTCTACTCTTAACCCGGACACTCGGGAAAATTCTTTGGTGTTATTGGTTACTATGATTAAGCCTTCACTGCGTGCGTGAGCTGCTATGTGAAGGTCATTGATGCCGATGATCTGCCCTTGTTTTTCCAGTGAGGCGCGAATGTCGCCATAATGATCTGCGGCTTTTTGACCGTAATCGAGTATATCCAATCGAGATAAAAAGTCTTCCACTTGTCTTCGGTTATGAGCCGGTTGTTGGCTTTTTTCAACACCGTGTTTTAACTCAGATACGGTGATAGCGCTGATGCAAAGCAGGCCAGTGAGTTCATTAAAGGTTTGTAAAACTTCGAGAGGCCGACGTTTAATGACGTAAATGACAATGTTGGTATCCAGCATGTATTTGAGCATCTAAAAGGACTCTCTGGGAGGTTGCTCTTGTGAGGCGCGTTGCTCTAGGAAGTCATCAGAGGTTTTTTCTTCCGATAAAAAGAAGCTGTCCCAGGTGCTTTCAATGGGGGATAGTATGCGGTCTGAGCCCACAATGCGCACGTTGACTTTACGAATGCCTTCTGGAAAGCGCGCATCGATGGGTAGGCGCACGGCTTGAGTGCTGTTGTTTTTAAAAACGGTGCCTGTTTCCATAGGTTCCTCATCTGAATGAAATGAAAATGTGTAGATACCTTAAGTATATACATGGAGGTTGTAGATATTCAAGGTATCTATTTTGGTTTTGAGAGGGAATTTAAGAAAAAATCAGCGAATGTAGGGCTTCCGGCTGCTCTGCCAATGCATCAGCGCCCCAGCTGGCGGGTTGGTCGGTTGGATCTAGGTATCCATAAGCCGCCGTGATGGTGGTCATGCCGGCGTTGATGCCGGCTTGGATATCTCTCGGGTGATCACCGACATAGACACTCTTTTGGGGAGCCGCTTTTAGGGTTTTGCAGGCTAAAAACAGAGATTCAGGGTCGGGCTTGCGTTGAGTGACGTGATCTGGGCACACCAGAGTGCTGCAGCGTTGTGCCAACGCCAATTGCTCGAGCAAGGGCGCGGCGTATAACACGGGTTTGTTGGTCACGATGCCCCAGGGAATGTGTTGTTGTTCCAGCTGTAGTAAGAGTTCATCTAGAGACGGGAATAGTGTTGTTTTGACCGCCAAATGGTTTAAGTAGCCATCGAGCAAGGCTTGTCGTTGTTCAGCAAAACTTGGGTGAGACTCTTCAATGTGCAGCCCTTGTTCTACCAAGGCTTTCGAGCCGTTAGACACTAAGGCTCGAATGTCAGGGTAGGCCATCGGCGGTAGATCGTTTGCGTTGCGTAATTGGTTTAACACCACAGCAAAGTCAGGAGCCGTATCCAATAAGGTGCCGTCTAGGTCAAAGAGTACAGCTTCATACAGGCAGGAAGGGCGGGTCATGCGTTGGGTTCCCTGTTGTTGGGTTCTGTGTTGTTGGGTTCCGTATTGGTGTTTGTGCTCTGAGTCACCTGAGGTTTTTTGAAATGCATGATGTAATTCACTTGCACGTCAGGCTTTAATTTATAACGTTTGGTGATGGGGTTGTAAGTGAGGCCAATGATGTCCCGCTCTTCTAACCCTGCAGTACGTGCCCAGCTGGCTAATTCAGAAGGGCGAATAAAATATTCGTATTGATGAGTGCCCTTGGGCAACAGTTTTAAAATATGCTCGGCGCCGACAATCGCAAATAAAAAGGACTTGGGGTTGCGATTGATCGTTGAGAAAAATACATCACCGCCGGGTTTGACCAGGTCTGTGCAGGCCGCGATAGTACCCGCTGGGTCTGGTACGTGTTCCAGCATTTCAAGGCAAGTGACGACGTCGTATTGTTCGGCGTGCTCTTCTCGCCACTGTTCGGCTGTTGATTCGGTGTACTGAACTTGCCATTGTGATGATTCGATGTGTTTTTTGGCCACGTTGAGGGCTTTGGTGGCCATGTCGATACCGGTCACTTGAGCGGCACCGCGTTGTGCTAAGCCTTCCGTTAATATGCCCCCGCCACAACCGACGTCCAGAACATTCTTATTCACAACAGGTACTTTCGATTCAATCCAATTTAAGCGCAGGGGGTTGATCTGGTGTAGAGGGCGAAAGTCACCGTTGGGATCCCACCAGCGTTCCGCTAAGGCGTCGAATTTTTGGATTTCATCCGGGTCTAGGTTTTCTGTTGCGGAATTAGGTGTTGCCAATTTTTGTGCCCCATTCTTTTGCTTCGGCGAGGGTTTGGTGTAAGTCTAATGTGGATAGCTGACGGTCTTTTAAAACGGGTTTGCCTGCTATCCAAACGTCTGTGATTTGGTTGGATTGAGCGGCGTACACCACCTGAGAGATGGGGTGATAGATGGGTTGCGTGTTGACTTGATTCAGGTCCATCAAAACCACATCGGCCAGTTTGCCAACAGCAAGGCTGCCCAGCTCTTGGTCTCGGTTGAGGGATTTGGCGGCATTTATCGTCACCATTTTAAGGGCTTCGTAAGCGGAGACGGCGGTGCTGTCGTGGTGAACGGCTTTGGCCAGTTGAGCGGCTAGGCGGGTTTCGCTGAGCAAGTCGAGGTCGTTGTTGCTGGCGGCGCCGTCTGTACCTAGGGTGCAATTCACGCCGGCTTGAGTAAGAGCACCCAAAGGGCAGAAACCGCTGGCCAGTTTCAAATTGGATTCAGGGCAGTGCACGATGGTCGCGTTTTGTTGCGCGAAGAGCTCAATTTCAGACTCATTGAGTTGCGTCATGTGCACGGCTTGCAAATTGGGGCTGATCAACCCAAGCTGCTTTAAGCGTTCGATTGGACGCAGTCCCGTGTTTTTGATCGAGTCGGCGATTTCTTGTTGGGTTTCATGTAAATGAACTTGAATGAAGGTATCTAATTCTTCGGCCAGTGTGGCAATTTTTTCAAAACTTTTATCTGTGACGGTGTAGGGTGCATGGGGTCCAAAGCCGACTTGAATCAAATCTTGGTGTTTAAAGTCATCGTGTAAGGCCAGAGTTTTGTGGATGTGTTCGTCAGCCGTTTTGGCCCAAGGGGTTTGGAATTCAATGGTTGGCGCTGCCAGTTGTGCTCGTATGCCGGCATGCAGGGCTTCCTTTGCGGTCACCTCAGGGAAAAAATACATGTCAGTGAAACTGGTGGTGCCGGATAAAATCATTTCAGCGATGGCCAGTTTGGAACCCGTTGCCACAAAGGTTTCATTGACCCATTGGCCTTCAGCTGGCCAGATGTGCTCTTCGAGCCAAGTCATTAAGGGTAAGTCATCGGCAAAGCCACGGAACAAGGTCATTGGGCTGTGGCCGTGGTTGTTGATCAACCCGGGCAGAGCCACATGATTGGGTTTATGAAGAACGTGTGTTGCTTTGAGGGTTTCGGGGACCTCTTGGCTTGGGCACAGCCCTAGAATTTTACCTTGATCAATGATTATGGCTTGTTGATCTAGGCAGGTGGGTTCGGGCGATTCCATCGGAATGGCCCAACCCACGTGAATCACATAATCAACTTCGTGATTGACGTTGGCTAAGGGGCTAGGATTCGGTTTGGTGTTTGTTGTCATCACGCTTGTTGGGGGGGGGGCGTCATTCCGTGCTTGACACGGAATCCAGGGTATGTGGCACGGACAAAAACAACCACCGAACCTTAACAACGAGTTCTTAACCCTGGATGCTGAATCAAGTTCAGCATGACGCTTCGCCTAATATTTCAAATAATCGGACGTTATTACAGGTTGTTATTGGCGAATTCCCAATTTACCAGGTTCCAGAAAGCTTCCATGTATTTGGGTCTGGCATTACGGTAATCAATGTAATAAGCGTGTTCCCAAACATCACAGGTTAGAATAGGGGTTTGGTTTTCGGTTAATGGGCAGCCGGCATTTGAGGTGCTAACCAATTCCAATTTGCCGCTGGCATTCTTGATCAACCAACCCCAGCCAGAGCCAAAGGTCGTGACACAGGTTTTGGTGAAGGCTTCTTTAAAGTCAGCAAAGGAACCAAACTCAGCGGCAATGGCATCAGCAATCGCGCCGGTGGGCTCACCACCGCCATTAGGGCTCAAGCAGTTCCAGTAAAAGCTGTGGTTCCAAACTTGGGCCGCGTTGTTGAATAAACCACCAGAGCTGGATTTAATAATGTCTTCTAGAGTTTTGCTGGCTTCGGGCTTGCCTTCGGTTAAGTTGTTTAAGTTAGTGACATAGGTTTGATGGTGCTTGTCGTAGTGGAAAGACAATGTTTCTTCTGAAATATGGGGGGCTAGCGCATCTTTGGCGTAAGGCAGAGCTGGCAATTCAAAAGCCATGGTGGAACTCCTTATTAATAAGTGTTAGTAAATCAGTGGTAAAGGTACAGGCTCAAAGTAAAGGCCAATATTTTACCGGCCTTTATTAGAACACTCAATGACGATAGGACGCTAAGCATGACCACCCCGTTAAAACAGGTCTATACCGACGCTTATTTGAACGACATTGGCCAGCGCATTCAAGCCGTAGATCCGGCTTTTGAGCACAAGCGCTTTGTTAAAGCGGTGTTTGCTGAGCCTTGGGAAGCGTTAGAGCTGAAAGCCCGGATGCGACGCATCACCGAAACCTTAAAGCAGTTTTTACCCGATGATTATGATGCCGCGTTGGAGCGCCTGAAACCCGCGGCGGTCTATTTTTCTGGGTATGAGGCGATGTTTTTTCCAGACTTTGTGGGCTGTTATGGTGTTAATGAGTGGCAACGCTCGATGGTGGCATTGAATCATTTTACGCGTTATTCCAGTTCTGAGTTTGCGGTGCGACCCTTTATTGAATTGGATCAAGAGCGCATGTTGCAGCAGATGCTGGTGTGGGCCGGGGATGAGAATGAGCACGTTCGTCGCTTGGCATCCGAAGGCTGTCGACCGCGCTTGCCGTGGGCGAGTACGCTGCCGGCGTTAAAAAAAGACCCAACACCCGTTTGGTCGATTTTAGAAACGCTGAAATCAGATTCGAGCGTTTATGTTCGAAAAAGTGTCGCCAATCACTTAAACGACATCAGCAAAGACCATCCAGATTTGGTGGTGGATCGTGCACGACAATGGTTGGGTCACAGTAAAGAAACCGATTGGATTGTCAAACATGGATGTCGGACGTTATTAAAAGCGCGTCATCCTGAAGTGTTGCAACTATTTGGTGTGGCTGGTGCGGATCATATCTCGGTAACAGATGGTTGGGTTCAGGATGAAGTGGCGTTAGGGGCTGAGTTGACATACGGTTTCACGCTTTGCTCAGAACTGGGTGAGCTAGGTAAGGTGCGCGTTGAGTTAGTGATGCACTTTTTGCGTGGTCGTGGTCAGTACGGTCAGAAAGTCTTTAAAGTATTTGAGGGGCTTGTCAGCGATTCGAAGAAAAAAGTTGAACGCTCTTTTTCGTTTAAACCCCTAACGACGCGTCGGTATTATCCGGGGATTCAAAAGTTAGAGATTGTGGTGAACGGAGCTTCTTTGATGGCAAAAGAATTTTTGTTGGTTGAGTGATGCCGAACAGTTTTATTGCGACTTATATTTTTTAACAACCATATGAAAATAACGCCCGGTGTATTTGTAAGGCTCTTTGTTGTTGTATCGATTTTCCAGCTTAATTAAGCCTTCAATATTTGATTTTTCTAGCGTTTCTTTTGGTAGCCAATCGTAAATGACGCGAATGCCGTATTCCCCCAAAGTCTTGTAACCCAACTCTTGAAACCAGTTGGCTACGGTTTCAGGGTATTGCGGGTTCATTGGCGTCAGGCCTTTGCGTTTGGCTTTTTTAACGGTTTTTTCAGTCAAAATATCGGTATTGCCTTTCAATGCATTTTTGTAGACCAGCGAGTGCCGGTTATAAAACGCGAGTGAGAGGTGCCCTCCAGGCTTTAGGTTGTTCAGAAGTTTAAATACAGTTTCTTTGGGCTCGGCTAACCATTCCAACAGGGCGTGGCACACAATAATATCGAATGTTTCTTCAAGCTCGTGAATGTGTTGAATCGGGCCATGGTGGAATTGAATGTTGCTGACACAACAAAGTCGTTGTTTGGCGCGATCCAACATGTTCTCAGACAGATCGTTTAAGACCACGTTGTGTTTCAGAGTCGCCAGCTGCTTGCTCATCTGCCCTAAACCGCCGGCGGCATCGAGTATGGTAAGAGGCGAATCTGTTTCTAAGTGGGGAATGTGCTGGCGCATTTGCTGCCACAACAATATTTCTCTTAGCTGGCCTTTTTTAGAACCGTAAATACGCTGCTCGAACTTTTCAGCAAGTGGGTCGAAGTTTCGGTCTTGGAGCATGAGTTGAAGTGGGGATGATGGTAGCTACGGGTGGACTTGAACCACCGACCCCAGCATTATGAATGCTGTGCTCTAACCAGCTGAGCTACGTAGCCATTTCGATCTGAGTTATCCGGTTGGTCGCATGCGATAACCGCATGGCATATAAACGCTGGACCTCAAAATGTAGGAGCGGAAATCGTACGGACTGATCGAGTTCTCGTCAAGCTGTATTTGCGTGAATCTGGGTGATTAAGGTTAACAATTGGCTGTGTTGGTGGTTAAATTCATTTTTTTAAACGGATGTCGCAGGTTGAAAAGTATGCAGTGGATGATGGGTAAAGTAGGGCAGCGGTTTTTGCGTCCTGCCGCAGTTGGGGCTGGATTGGGGGGTGTCTATGCGGCTTCTTCAGGTGATTCAAATGTCAGTGGTTCAAACAAGCGTTTGGAGGCGGCTTCTTTTCATCAGGTGCCTAAAGAGACGCTTAATTTGGATCGTCTAGGTGCGACTGGGGTAACACGGTCCCATTTAAAACAGGCAACGGTTTCTGAGCGATTACATCAGGTGGAGATCGTTGTTTTTACGGGAGGAGGGGATAACCGGTTGGCACGAGGGTTCGTCAATGAGCTTAAAGCTATCATGCCGGGTGTCGAGATTCGTGAGGGGAGATGTACGGTTGGTAAATTCAGTGATGGTGAAACTCAAATCCATGTTCATGAAAGTTTGCGCAGCCCAGTGGTTGATCCTCATCAAAAAAAAATTCCGTTTATCTTTCAAGAGCTGTCCCCGAACCCCAATGATCGATTGGCCGAATTAGAGCTTATGGCGGATGGTATTCGTCGCTCGGGTGGGGAAAATATAACGGCGATTACCCCTTATTTTGCTTATGGGCGGGCAGATCGTCGTCCGGCTTCAGCCAAGGTGCCGATCAGCGCGCAAGTCATTGCCAATAGAATTTCCAATGTTGGTATCAAGCATTTATACACCGTTGATGTGCATGCGCCTCAAATCGAAGGTTTTTTCCCAAAAGAAACTCGTTTTGAAGACCTTTATGCCAGTAAAGTGCTTTTTAGGCATCTTAAAAACAAGATGCTTGGCAAGCAATTATCGTTAGACTCTACCGTGATCGTTTCCCCTGATTTGGGCGGTGGGCAAAGGGCGCGTAAGGGGTACGCTGAGCCGTTGAATTTGGATTTGGTGCAACTTGAGAAAAGGCGTCCTGGCCCAAATGTGGCGGAAGTGTTGAATATTATCGGTGACCCTGACGAGAAAGATTGTGTGATTGTTGATGATTTATCGGATACATCGGGTACCTTGATAAAAGCGGCTGAGGCCTTAAAGGCAGCAGGGGCACGATCCGTTCATGTGCTTTTTACTCATCCTGTGTTGTCGGGTCCCGCCATTGAGCGTCTAGCGTCGGCACCTATTGAGACTCTCGTGTTTACGGACACCATCCCGTTGTCAGAAGCGGCTAAGTCAAACCAGCAATTTATGGATAAAGTGGAAGTGGTGAGTGTCGCTCCTTTAATTGCTGAGGCGGTCATGCGCTCGCTCACCGGGCGTTCAATCAGTGCGATGTATAAGCGCGATTGATGGGGGCTGGTTTTGTTTCATTAATAAAGGCATAGCAATTTAGGTGTAATCAGTAAAGTGTTTAACAATGTGTTTTCTTTAGGGCTGCGACAAGGGGTGAGGGCTGAAGTGTGTGCTGCGGCCTCAATAATTTTGTTTGATAGACGCGAGCCTGTTGTCAATGAACCTCTGTTATTGATAAAAAAAACGGCTTTATCACAGAAGAAAATCATTCACTTTTCCGACATGCGAAAAGGGGATCTTATTGTCAGGCAGGATAAAATTCTCTCGAATGCCAGCAGTGACCACTTAATGATTTTTGCCGGTGGTCAAAAGCCGATTATTCATGCCAAGGTCGATGGTCGGGTGCGCGGTGTGATTCGCCAATCGTGGAATACGATGGTGAAAGCTGAGAAGGAAGACCCTGTTAAGCACGTGGTTTATCGGATAACAGACAGCGTGTTGGCTAGGGAGATGCTTCGATTCGCTGTGGTGTTTTCCTTAGAAACGCATTCTGAACAGTTTAATCAATTAGTACGTTTCAGTAATCAACATGGCTTGAGGGTTGATGATCATAGTGTTGTTCTCCCGACGGCCTACTCGGTAAAGAAGTTGGCTATCGCGAGAAGATATACGGAGCAAACTGCGATTCCAGGGTTTCCTGAATCCAAAAAGGTTGGCGTGTTTAGAGCGTTAAAGTCGTTGGTAAGAGCGGAGGGGGATCATGCGAAACGTGTTTTTGGTACTAGAGTGTTGTCTTCGAAAGGTACCACCTGTTCTGAGTTTGTGTTGCTTTGTTTGCAAGGGGCTGTCTTGAAACGTTTTTTGCAACAACACGGTTGCAATGTTCCTGAATGTATTGAGTCTGCACTAGGTCATTCAGGTGTGTCTTCTAAGCGTCAGCCTAAAATAGTGTCGAAGGATTTGGTGGCTGCTGACACAGGCTTGGTGATCAATCCGCGACTTAATGTGCAGCTTAAAGAGCTGATCGTGTTTTTGGAGCAGCTGATAAAATTAAAGGGGTTTGATGAAACATTTAATGGTTTGGATATGGATCCTAGAGAGGCGACGGTTCGATCTCTCATTCGCCTGATGTTGTTTCATCAACGGGTGTGTTATGTGGGGGAGTTGGAGGTTCACTCAGAGCCTGAGGATCGCGCCCCAAAATCGTCAGAAAGCCATCCTCATCCAAATACCCGATATCTTCCGTGATAAACCATTGACGGCCATCCAGCATGACGGTTGGCTGGGTTTGAGTTGAATTCTGGGTTTGCGGTGGATTTACGTACCCGAGCATAATTTGGGTCCCGCCTATTAAAATGACCCCGGCCTCACCGGTGTTTTTTTCGGCTTGAGTAATTGGATCGATGATCTTAAAGCTGGTGCCGGGTAGCGGCATGCCGACGGTGCCTTTTTTGCCGCCCAATTGCACCTTCCAGGTACGGGTATCCAGGGCATCTGGCAGATTGACGCTGGCGATCGGTGTGGTCTCTGTGGTGCCATAGCCTTCCATGATGGGTTTGTTAAATTTTTGCTCGAAGGCTTGGCGAGTATTGTCGGTGAGCTTGTGGCCGCCTGAAATCACCAGGCGTAACGGCTGCAGCATTAAGGGGTGAATGCGTTCTTCGCGTGCAAGTTTGTCCAGCATCGCGGGTGTGGAGCACAGCAGGGTCGTATTGTTTTGTGTGACTCGTTTGGCTAAGCCTTCTCCATCCATGGGGTCGGGGTGGCAGACAATGGGTAGGCCGCAGAGCAGGGGCATGAATTGATTGACCGTCATTGCATAAGCATGAAAACTGGGCAATGCCGCCATTGTGATGTCCTGTTCTTGCAGGTTCAATACATCGGAGGCTTGTTTGGCGTTGGCCATGATATTTCGGTGGCTTAATCGAATGGCTTTGGGTAAATCGGTGGTGCCACTGGAAAATACCAGAGTAGCGCAGTCGTTGGCGTGTTTGGCGCGATTGAAGAGCACATTCAGAACCGCTGACGGGGTGAGTGTGACGGCTATTTTCATCCACCGTTGTGTTTGTGGTGTGAACTTGGTTTGAAAGTGGTCCAGTATCACCCATTGCACATCCAGTTGATCGAGTGGATAGCCTTGTTCCAGTAGCGTGTTAAAAAAAGCTTGAGTGGTACAGAGGTTTTTGAGTTGGGTGCTTTGAATGGTGTGTTTGAAGGCTTTAAAGCCATAGGTGTAATTTAAGTTGGTGATGGTTTTGCCGGCAAATAAGGCGGCCATGTTGGCTGTCATCTGGGTTGAGCTGGTGGGTAATACGAAGCCCAGCAAAGAATCCTTGACGGTGCTCCTTATCTGTCGAGACAGCCATAAACTTTGCGCTAACATCGCGCGATTTGAAATTTTGGTCGTATGGTTGGTTTCTGAATGTGTGGCTTCCAAGGTTGCGGTTTTACTTAAAGCGCCTTTGGCTGTTTTGAGCCAGGCCGCGGGTAGAGTATCAAGAGAGTGGGCGTATTGCTCCCAAGCATCGATTGAGAGATCAAACACTTGTTGTTTTAAGCGATCCGGTGGGGTGTCTTTGGGAACGGGCTGGCCGAAGGTAACCACCAAGTCGCGGGTAATCCCGGCTTGGTTTAACGATTGAGTGTGAGTCGAGGCTCTGGAAAATTGGCTGCCCCACAAGCCTCGAAGGTAAAAAGGCACAATTTGCACGGGGGCTGAAACCTTTTCAGTGGCTCTGAGGTAACCATGCCGAAATTCGGCTAAATGTCCGGTGCGGCTGATTTTTCCTTCGGGAAATAAACACACGGCTTCCCCGTTTTCCAGTAAGGCCGTGATGTCGTCAATCGCTTTTTGGCTGTTTGGGCCTTGCTCGATTGGAATACAACCCATCAGTCTCAGAAAACCGTTGAGATACCAGCGGTCGTAAATGGATTTAATCATCACAAAGCGAATGGGTCTGGGGCAGGCAATTTGCAAAATAGCCCAATCGATCCAGCTGATGTGGTTGCCAAGGAATAAAACCGGGCCTTTTTCTGGGATGTGCTCAACGCCTTGGGTATTGACTCTGTAATGCTGTGTGAGTAACGCGGTAAAGACAAAACGGATCAAGCTTTGAGGGATGCGATACACGGTATACAAGCAACCAACGCAGGCGACAATGGCAATAAAGTACAGCAGCCATAACGTATTAATGTTAAGAAGAGCGAGTACTACTGTCAGTGTTAGAAAAGCCAGCATGGCTAACGTTTGTATCCAGTTGGTGAGTGCTATGATGCTGCCTCGCTCACTGTCGCTGGCGTTAAATTGAATCAGGGCATTCAGTGGTACGATAAATAGGCTGCCAGCCACGCCAATCAAAAAGAAGGTGAATGCTTGGGTGGCGGTATCAATAGCGTTGGGCAGCCAAAACAAACCTAATGTCACGCCAAGTGCGCCTAATGGAATCAGCCCGGTTTCGATGTGAGAGCGTGACCACCGACCGGCCAATACGGCGCCTATCGCAATGCCTATGCCGCTGGCAGCCATGGCGCCTTGGATGGCCATTGTGTTGGTGATGCCAAATTGACTTTTGGCGTGCGCAGGGAAGGCGGCGAGCATGACTTGCCCAACCGACCAAAAAACAGAGAGTCCAATGATGGACAAACGAATGGTCTGGTGTTGGCTGAAAATGTGCAGTTTATCGCGCATCAATTGACCGCGTTTATAGGCTTTCCAATCGAACCTGGTTTTTTTAGGAGGGGACTCTAATGTGGGTAAACGATAAATCAGTGCCAGTTCAATCACACTGTTAAAGATCAAAAACCAACCGACTGGTGCGATCCCTCGAATAACATCGCTTTCTTGTGCCCAGTTGGCATCAAACCGGCTTTCAAAAAACCAGGAGAACAGCCCTGTTGCGGCGAGAATTGCGGTGATGCTTGCACTCTGCGCTAAGCCATTGGCTTGAGCTAGGTTGTCCTTGCCAAATAGGGGGGCTAAATAGCTCAGTTTGGCGGGGCCGTAAAAAGCCGATTGAATGGCAAGCACTAACGTGAGTGAGAAGGCGGCCCAAAACCAGCCTTGGTAATAACAATAAGTAATGCACAAGGCGGTGCCAAAAGCGACCCAGCCGGTGAAACGCATGACGTGGTTTTTGGGGGATTGGTCAGAGATAAAGCCTGCTGGGGACATTAAGAGGACAAAAGGCAGCAAGATAAGCGCGTTTACGATTGCGGTTAAGATGACTTGTGTTTGATCATCGTAGATTTTAAAAATGGTGTTCTGGATGATGATCTTATGGCCAACGTCAATCAGAGCGTTTAAAAAGATCACGGTTAGAAAGGCGATGGCGCCATGCGTTTTGAGTAGTTTATTCATAGCTGTCTCGTAATCATCGACAATATGTCATAAGGCTGTGTTAAAATCCGCGACGTTTTATACATTATAGATTGATAGAGCAGGGAGATTCTGTTGCAAAGGACCATTTATTCGACGCCGATTGTAAAACACTTTTTTTACTTTGTGTCTTTGATTAGCTTAAAGCTCGCTGGTTGGAAAGTGGAAGGGCGTCCCCCTGAGGAAAAAAAATACGTGCTGATTGCGGTGCCCCATACCACGAATTGGGATTTCCCGATCACCTTGGCCTTGGCGTTTTTGTTTAATATGAAAATCTACTGGCTGGGTAAGGCTTCACTGTTTAAGTGGGGGCTGGGCCCGATTATGCGTTGGTTGGGGGGCATTCCTGTTGAGCGTTCTTCTTCGAATAATCTCGTTCAAAAAATGATTGATGCTTACAATGCAGCTGAAGAAATGGTTGTGACAGTATCAGCGGAAGGTACGCGAGCTAAGGTGAATCGTTGGAAAACCGGGTTTTATTATATTGCTCAAGGAGCAAAAGTGCCGATTGCTCGAGGGTTCTTGGATTACAAACGTAAAATCGGTGGCTTTGGGCCGACGTTTTATCCAACCGGTGATTTCCAATTGGATATGGCGAACATCAAGGAATTTTACATCAAAAAATTTGGCCCCAGTGTGGCTTAATGCCGCGTGGTGCGATTTGGTGTCGTCATTTTTGTTCAAGGATTGAAAATTTTTGCAGCGGACGCCCCCATACGATTCCCCTGAAGACGTTCTGCAACATGTGTACGGTTATGATCATTTTCGTGGTCAGCAACGAGAGATCATAGACTCTGCTGTTAATGGGCAAGATGTCTTGGTATTGATGCCCACGGGGGGCGGTAAATCGTTGTGTTATCAAATCCCCATGTTGCTCGGCCAAGGCATGGGCCTGGTAGTCTCACCCCTGATTGCGTTGATGCAAGATCAAGTCTCTGCGTTGCAACAATTGGGTGTTCGAGCGGCTTTTTTAAATTCAACGTTATCGGCAGAAGAAAAACGCCGTATTGCGTCTGATCTGTATGCGGGTGAGATGGATGTGCTCTACATTGCGCCCGAACGACTCCTGCAACCCAATACACTCAGTTGGATTCAACAATTTGATATTTCACTGATTGCCATTGATGAAGCCCATTGTGTGTCGCAGTGGGGGCATGATTTTCGTCAAGATTATTTGCAATTATATCAACTTAAAGACGCTTTTCCTGGTGTGTCTCGAATGGCGTTAACCGCCACGGCAACCCCGCGTTCACAGCAAGAGATTGTGCATAATCTGCAACTGGATAATCCGAAGAAATTCGTTAGCAGTTTTGACCGACCGAACATCCTATATAAAGTCGCCCCAAAAGAAGACGTTAAAAAACAGTTGATCCGTTTTGTAAAAAAATACAAAGGCTCCAGCGGTGTGGTTTATTGCTTGTCGCGCAAAAAAGTGGAAAGTTTTGCGGATTGGCTTCAGCAGCGCGGGTTTGTGGCCTTGCCCTATCATGCGGGGTTGCCCGCTAAAGTGCGTGCTGAAAACCAGGCTCGGTTTTTAAGAGAGGACGCTGTGATTATGGTGGCCACCGTTGCTTTTGGTATGGGGATCGATAAGCCCGATGTGCGCTTTGTGGTGCATTTGGATTTGCCCAGTAGTATGGAAGCGTACTATCAAGAAACCGGTCGCGCAGGGCGAGATGGTGAACCTGCTGAAGCTTGGATGGTGTACGGTTTGAATGATGTGGTGCAGCGTTTTCAAATGGTCGAGCAATCTCAGGCTGCGGATGAGTACAAGCGCAACGAGCGCGCTAAGCTGGATGCGTTGTTGGGCTGGTGTGAGGTCACGACTTGTCGACGTATTGAGTTGTTGCGCTATTTTGGCGAGGTCTTGGAGACTCCTTGTGGCAACTGTGATACCTGTCTGCAGTCGCCTACTACTTGGGATGCGACCGAAGCGGCGCAAAAGTTATTGTCTTGTGTCTATCGCACTGGGCAGCGCTTTGGTGCGGGGCATGTGATTGATGTGTTGCGCGGTAAAGTCAGTGAACGCATGACGCAATTGGGGCATGACACCTTGTCCACATACGGCATTGGTAAAATCCTGACGCAAGATCAATGGCGTTCGATCGTACGTCAGTTGATGGTGCGAGGGTTTATTTTTTCTGATCCTGAACGTTATGGGGCATTGATATTAACCGAGTCGTCCAGAGCGTTATTAAAAGGTGAGTTTGATTTGCTGTTGCGTGAAGATGTGGCTGAGGCAAAAACAGCGCATAACTCCTCTCAAGGTTGGCGGCGGGGCGATCGTATGTCTGAAGATCGCAGTCGGGTTGCGGATGAGGATCGAGCGCTGTGGAATGCGTTAAGAGCTTGCCGTAAAGAGTTGGCGGATGAGCAGGGCATTCCACCTTATATGGTGTTTCATGATGCGACGCTGATGGAGATTATGGAGCAACAACCGACTAAAGATTATGAGTTGTTGCACATTAATGGCGTGGGTGAGGCGAAGTTAGAGCGCTTTGGTGATGCCTTTTTAGAAGTGGTGAAGCAATACGTACGTTAGCTTGCGGAAGTTGTTAATCGTGTGAGCCGGTTTTAAGCGATTCATTACTCGCATGAGGTAGGACAAAGAAAAAACCACTGCCTCCAGTGTCGAGATGGCGGTAACCAATTTTCCCGTTATGGGCATCTATGATGTTTTTGCAGATCGCTAAGCCCAATCCTGTTGAGGATTCGCCGGCGGTGGTTTGGCTGCCTAGGGTTTGGTAGGCCCCAAATAAGTTTTTTTCTTGCGCCTCAGGGATGCCAGTTCCTTGATCATTGATGTCGACTCGAATGTGTTTTTCTGAACAGGTCAGTAAGATGTCTATCGTCGATTTTGAGGGTGAGTATTTGAGCGCATTACTCAAGAGGTTATCCAAAACGCGACCCATGTTATTGCTGTCACAGAGTATGGTGTCCGCTGCTTCGAATTGAGCGTTCAAGCGAATGCTTTTTTCTTCTGCTTTGGCTTGGTAAAGCGTTAATCTTTGTTCAATGAGAGCTTGTAGGTTGGTGGGTTGAACGTTTTGTTTAAGGCTTCCACCATGCTCTATGGCTGTGGTATCGAGTAGATTGTCCACTAGATCAGAAAGATTGTTGGCTGCATCGACTAATGTATTGAGGTACTTGTCTCTTTTCGTGTCGTCATTGACGCCGTTAAGTAGAATGCCTGCCAGGCCTGTGATGCCGCTAAGAGGGCTGCGAATGTCATGGGCGGCGGTGCCTAACGTTAAGTTGATCAGCTCCCGTGCTTGTTGGTGTTCTTGGACAACGTCTAAAAACTCGATGTTTTGATTGATGCGACAATGAAACTCTTCTGGCTGGAAGGGTTTTACTAGAAAATCGTTGGCGCCACTTTTAATAAAGTTAGGTGACATGTTGCGTCCACTGCTGCTGGAGACGCCAATGATGGCCATCTTTTCTTTGCTGTAGTTTTCACGAAATTTTTCCGTCAGTTCAAGGCCAGACATGTCTTCCATATTGCAATCGACTAATGCGATGCGAATATCGGGGTTTTCAGCTAAGGTGTCGATCGCTTCTGAACCAGAGCTTGCTTTTAAGATTTGAAAACGCTGCACGGCGAGTAAGCGTTGCATTTCCATGCGAGCCGTGGCCGAGTCATCTGTGATGAGAATTTTAACGTCCGAGTTTTTATAGAGTCGATGTACCAACGAGGCGACGTATTCTAGGTTGTGCTGACCGTCTTTTTGTACGTAGTCGGCGACGTTCATTTGCAGCATGTCTTCGCGCAAGGCTTCGTTTATCTTTCCGGTGAGCACGATTGGGGAGATGTTTGGGTAATGATCGATGATTAAATTAACCGCTTCCCCTTTGGTCGCGTCTGGCAAATTGATGTCTATGGTGGCACAAAAGAACTGGTCGCTGTTGCTTTCGAGGATATCAACGGCTTCTTGAAGACTGTAAGCAGGTACGCACTCAACGTCAAACACCGATTGAATCTCCATCATCAGCATTTTGCTGAATGTTAGAGAGTCTTCAATTATCAACACCTTATCCATAGAACCAGTTCACTGAGCGTTTGTTTATTTAGTGGGTACAAACTTTATTTTAGAAGAGCTCGTCAGTAATAGGGCAGAATCAAGTGATTTATTTTAAGCAGGTGCCTATAACGTTGGTTCTATAAAGCGGATGCTATAACTTTGATCCTATAGTTTTATTTTGATTCTATAGTTTTGATTCTAAGCGGTTGGCACGGTCTTGAGGATTGGGGTGGGATGACAGTAAGCCACCGCCTTGGTTGCCAAGCTTGCGCAGTGCGCTGACCGCTGCAGCGGGGTTGGTTTGATGATTGCGAATGAAGTTCAAGCCGTAATCATCGGCTTGCCTTTCTTCGTGTTGAGAAAATTGAGCGCTGATCAATTGTGCTGAAAACTCACCAATGGCCGATTGGGCGATAGCGCCTGGTTTACCACCTAATGCGGCAACCCCTTTTCGAGCGGCTGATGTCGTATAGGTTACTTGGGCCGCGCGCTTACTGTGGCCCTCAATCACATGGCCAATTTCATGCCCTATTACGAAAAACAATTCATCATCGGTGAGCTTATCCATTAACCCTGAGTACACTCTTATGGTGCCATTGGGTAGGGCGAAGGCGTTGACATCCCCTTTTAAGTACACACGAAAATCAAATTGAATGCCCGAAATATTTTGGTGGGGAGCAATAAGGCGTGCTAAACGTTGGTGATAAGGGTTGTTTTCTGGTGCTAGGGTGTGCTTGCTGTCAAGGTTGTCCGCTGTTTGTTGGCTGAGTTGACGGATTTGGCCATCGCTTAGGGTCACGGCTTGAATAACGTCTACGGCGGCTGATGTGGCGAGCTGCGAGTTGAATGTTTCGCAGCCAGCAAGAAAGAGGGTCATCAGCGTGAGTAATATAAATTGGTACTTTTTTTGGATCTGAACAAACATTGAGAGCCTCATGAATTGTTAAGTGGGAATTGGATTTTTCAATTGTTTGGAGATTAACACGATTGACTTTCTTACAGAACTCCTCAAGGCTTTTAGGTGCTGTTAAAGTGCACAGATAGTTGATATATTCTCGCGCTCGAAATAATAAGCAAACACACAGAAAATATGTTACGGCGATAAGATGACTCCTTCTCCCCAGCGTTCTTTAACTTCCCGTGCGAACCTACCTTGTTCACTGACTTCACCTGACTCAGAACAAGCCAAACAACAGCACTTCCCTAATAGCAGGTTCTGTAATGGAGATGCTCATGATGAAATGAGGCACCCTTCTTTAAATGAAGGTTTTATTTCTTCAGCAACTGAATCAGTCAGTCAATTATTCGAGGATTTAAATAGAGAATCGGTTAGAAGCAGTTTGATGCAAGAAATAGACTTTATTGCAAAAAAAAAACCAAAAGAGCGAGAGCAGTTTTTTTTAGACTGCCTTGATTTAGTCGAATGGTTTAGAAAGTTAGAGGGTGTTAAAAAAAATCAAATTACCGATAAAAAAATTCAGTGGGCACTCAATCATGGATTAGGGCTTGGATTGTTACAGCAGAGTCCTTTTGAGGTGCAGGATATAGATCAAAAATTTGTAGATTCTTTGCTTCAGCGCATTCCTAATTTGGCATTTTGCCCTTTGATAAATGATGGGCGTTGTTTATTAGAGAAGCATATTGATCACTTGAACTCAAGTACGATTCAAATACTGAAGGAAGTTGCAACTGAAATTATTTATGAAGGGCCTGATAGAGCGCTTTTGAATCAAACGCTGAGGATGTTTAATAAATTTAAATTGGTAATTGATTTATCAAAAGTAATAGTAAATCGGCAGACATTTTTTAATCTTTATAATTTTTTATATGAACCGGTTTTGGCAATCAATATTCGGTATTTAGGTGAGCATGGGGCGACGACATGTTTTGAGCTGCTTGCATCCAGCCTTGACTTGATGTGTCTAAAGCCTGAGTTAGATGTTTCGAAGCATAACCTAATTGAATTTGCATTTAACTCGTCACTGTCATTAGAACTGTTTGAGGAAATGTTTCGTAATGTGCCGCCAGATTTGAAAAGTGAAGTGGCTCTAAATGTGATCACTAAATGTTTAGATTCAGAAAATGATCTTCCAGTTATTCAACAAAAAAGGGAATACTTAATAAATGAGTCTTTAAAGCATGCAGGCGTTAAGATGTCTGCTGCTGATACTATGCTGGCAGAGGCTGTGTCAGTTGAAGAGTTAACGGAATTTTCATTAGCCGATGAAATTGCTCAAGCTGATAAGGCAGCGAGTGACTTAATAGAACAAGAAAGTTTGCTTTACGAAATTCGGCAAGAATTTTTAGATAACTTTAATCAAATAATCAAGATTCCATTTATGGTTGAAAATTGGAGAGCTGTTAAGAAAGAGCTTCAAAAATTTTCTGATGGTGTGGGGTTGAATTTAAATTTAGAGGCTGTCCGTTTAGAAAAAATGCAAGGGTCTTCTAAGTCTGGCGGTAAAAAATCAAATTTGAAAAAAATTAATCGACAAGTCGCTAAAATAAAAGGCTCAGTTGAATCTTTTATTAAAAATCAGCTTAATCATTCTCATGTGGATAGCATGAATGTCTTATTTGAAGCACTTAAAAGTACGGATCAAAAACAAAGAGCTTGGAAGCTACTTTCTGAAAAAAATGAAAAACTTTTGAGTCATAGCTCTGTTATTGACAGTGGTTCTGCTCAAGAAATTGAAGAAAAAAATATGGCTGTTTCAGGGGATGATGTTGAGGGTGATGCCATGTCTAACAGCTTTAGTGAAGAGTACATAAACCCTATTAAGCTTGATGGGGTTGTGAAGCACGATGTTATCTCTTTAGGTGAAGCAAAAATTGTGCATAAAGACTTGAAACCTGAAAATATTAGAGACTTGGTTGTTGAATTAAAGAAGTATGATTTTGATTGTTCAAACCATAATATTAAAGAAATGCGTGAATCCTTTGATAAAGCATTGATCTTTTATCAGCAACAAAATGATCTTCATCTGATGTACCGAATGTTTGAAGAAAATGGTCTGTCAAATAAATTGGTTCGTGACCTTTTAAATATGGCAACTTACATAAAGCCCTATTCAAATGAGCTGGATTTTGAATTCGATTCTGATACGAAGTCAGAATCCTTTGGCGTTGATGATAAGTTTAGGCAATATTTAAACCTATGTGGTTTTGACTCTTTAGCTTTATGGATGAAGTCAGTTGAAGATCGAAATCAAATGTATGATTTAAAATGGTTCTTAAAGCAGAACTTTCCAGAATATAACGATTCAGCGATTATATGCCTTCTTAATACGGTCGATTCACGGCTAACCGAAGGGAATAGAAAAGATGCTAAACGCTATTTGAATCTAAAGTTTAACGTAACAAAATAACGAATATTATTTAACGGACGCTTAGCGCTTTTTTAAGAATATATTTGTAGACACCTCTATGCTACAAGTTACCTTGAAGAAAGAGAGTGCTGTGTATTGCTGTTAGGTTTCAAGGTGTTGCGTTGAAGGTCGTAGGTGTCTAAGCGAATACCATTGTTTTCAAAATGACGTTTGATGCCCCAATAAAGTGTTGCTATTTTTGGAAAAAAAGAGGTCGTCATTTGTCGCTCTATTTGGTTTTGCAGGGCGCCATCAAAGTGGGAATTCCTAAAGGCTTGTTGCGTACAATGCGCTAAGCCCAATGGTAGAAAAGGAAGGCTGGACTGGTTGAACTGGGCGCCTGGGTAAATTTGTTTTAGGCCGCTGCATAAAGTTTTTATTAGGCTGGCTTGCTCTTCGCTGAACGTGCGGATGAACTGCTTTTCATTGATTTCGTTGTCCAGCTGCTCAGGTTCTACTAGGCTTAATGTATTCATGTTAAAAGAATGCGCACTTGCCTGTTGGAGTTGAAATTCCTGGATGACTTGCTCCCAAGCAATAAAAAATTCTTTAACAAACATTGATGATTGGTTGCGCAGGCACTTTAGGTGCTTGGTTTTGATGATGCTTTTTTCATCTATGCCTCGTTTAAACTGCTGTTCCAAGTCTGCATAGGTTTGCTCAAGGAGCGCTTTCAATGCGAGGCCAGTTTTTTGTTTGCTGTAATCGCAAATGTTTTTGATTCGTTTAAGGTTCAGATAGTTGGCGTTATTTTGAGTCGGTCTTGCTTGCATGGCGTTTAAGTACTCTACTCTATGTTGATGTTCGTTCTTTGGTCCGTCGTCATTTTATTCTTTCAAGGTTTCTATTCCTTTTAGATTAAAGAATAGGCGTATTTTGAGCGGTTGATTTGGGTATCAGGATAAATTTGGTGTGTTGTGAGTTAGGTCTCGTTTTAGGCACGCAGTATTTCGTTTAAAATAATGTTGGTTTGATTGGAGGAGTAAGAGATGTTTCGTAACCTACTGTTTTGGGCGTTTTTTAGTTTAAGCTTGCTTGGATGTCAGGCAACTGAGTCACATCGAGCACTCACGCCGCAAACGGTTTCAGATAACAGTTCGCCTTATGCTGGGCCTCGGGTGTCTTTGGTGGTGGCCAATTTCCAAAATCGCTCCAGCTATAACAGAGGGTTGTTTTCTGATGGCGGCGATCGTTTGGGCAGTCAAGCTAAGACCATTTTGAAAACCCATTTGCAAATGACGAAACGCTTTACCGTTGTTGATCGAGATAACTTAGGTGAAATCGCGCGAGAGGCGGGCCTTCGAGGGGAGTCTCAGCAACTCATCGGAGCCACAGTGGCGTTGACCGGCGATGTGACTGAGTTTGGTCGTAAAGAGGTGGGTGATCAGCAGTTGTTTGGTATTTTAGGCTCTGGCCGAAAACAAATTGCTTATGCAAAAGTGGCTTTAAATGTGGTTGATGTTCGCACCTCTGAGATTATTTATTCGGTTCAAGGGGCGGGAGAGTATGAGTTAAAAAATCGGGAAGTGGTGGGGTTTGGAACGACTGCTGGCTATGATGCTACGTTAAATGGCAAGGTGCTTAATTTGGCCCTGACCCAAGCCGTTGAGCAGCTGGTAGAAGGTTTAGATCAAAACGCATGGTCTGCACGCTAGTTTGTTTTGCGAACTCTTTTATGTCCCGTTTTATGAGCACTGAGCCCATTTTCTGGAGTCGTACTGCTGTCGTGTTGTTTGCGATAATTTTACTATTGCCGGCTTGTGCGCATCAGCCTTCATTGTATTCATGGGGCAGCTATGAGTACTTGGTGTATGCGACCTATGCTAAGCCGGGTGATGCGGATCCGGGTAGGCAGGTGGCAACCTTGTCTCAAGAAATCGCAGCGATTGAATCCAGTGACCGGCAAGTGCCACCTGGGGTGTATGCTCATTTGGGGTATCAGTATTTTTTGCTGGGTAATGTGACGGCTGGCTTAGAGGCTTTTGCGGCTGAAAAGGCGTTGTACCCAGAATCCAAGCACTTTATCGAAGGTATGGAAAAACGCTTTGCGAGTCAGCATGTTCCCATTCAATAAGTTTATTCATGGTTTTCAGGCCGTCAGTGTTGCTTGGGGTTTGCTGCTGTTGGTGGGCTGCGCTAACGTGCCTCTGAGTTATGATTTTTCTGCTTTTCGGGCGCATATGCCCAGGTCTATTTTAGTGTTGCCGCCTACCAATGATTCTGTTGAGGTGTTGGCACCCTATACCTATTTGTCTACAGTGAGCCGCCCTTTGGCCGAGGCGGGGTATTATGTTTTCCCCGTGGTGGTGGTGGATCAGTTATTTAAAGAAAATGGGTTGCCCACGCCTTATGAGATGCACGAGGTGTCGTTAGACAAAATAGATGAAGTGCTTGGGGCGGATGCCGTGCTTTATATCCACATCAGTGAGTTTGGGCAAAAGTATGCGGTGCTCTCGTCGAATACGACCGTGAAAGCTCAAGCGACGTTAGTGGATGTTAGAACCGGGCAAGAACTTTGGGTTGGCAGTGCTCATGCGGTGGAGCAGTCTGGTGATGGAGGTGGTGGGCTGTTAGGGATGGTTATTGCCTCGGCTGTTGAGCAAGTGTTGGATTCAATGACTGATCGTGTTGTTGATGTGGCCAGAGTGGCCAATCGTCAGATGTTCTCTCACCGAACCCGAGGAGTTTTATTAGGCCCCTTGCGTCCGGATCATGAGGTGGACGCTCGAGGGCGTTAACATGTCTGTGTAACAGTGATAACAAATAGAAGGTTTTATTTACTTTTATTGACGAAAACCTCTTTTAACCTTTGAAAAAGTTGTTGACGGGGCGTTGGGGTTTTTTTACTATTTCCCATGCTTGGAACTGTCCATTATTTGCGCAAACTGTTTCGATGTCCTGCCTGCAGTACCTCGTTTTTGTCATCCACGAGTAATAGCATCACTTCAAGCAAATTTGGCCCTTAATCGGGCTTGTAGTGTTAATGAGTACATAGGATATTGTTATGTCTGAAGATCAAAATAAAGGTAAAGGCACAGTTAAATGGTTCAACGAATCAAAAGGCTTTGGCTTTATCGAACAGGAGTCTGGTCCCGATGTGTTTGCACACTTCAGTGCTATCAAAGGAACCGGCTTCAAAACCTTGGTTGAAGGTCAAAAGGTAGAATTTACTGTGACCCAAGGCCAAAAAGGACCTCAAGCAGAAGACATCGAAGTGGTTTAAGCTTTTTTTACTGCTATCGTCTTTTTCTAGGCAATCGCCTGTAATGGTTTAATTTATACAAAGATTTAAGCCATATAACTGTTAAGGGCGTTTGCTTGGATTACAAAAAAGGCAGCTGTAACCGGCTGCCTTTTTTTGTTTTTGTTGAATAATAATGTTTTAATGAACGACACTTTCGCTTATAAATGGATCAGCTGAGGGGTTGTTTCATGGAAGATCATATTGTTGCTTCAGCCACACGATTGAGATTGCGTTCCGTTAGGTACTTACCCAGTTTCCTAATACAAATTAAACGCGTTCAAATGCAAATTGAGTCGGCTTACGGCAATTTGGGTTATGAGTTAAAACGAACTGAAAACCTCACGTTTTGGACTAAAAGTTTGTGGTTAAACAGTGAAGTGCTAAAAGCGTTTCATCGTTCTGGAACGCATCAGCAGGGTAAGCCCAGTTTAAAAGTTTGGTGTGATGAAGCGGTACATGGGCACTGGTCTTATCAAAAGACGGGGTTGCCGAGATGGGAAGACGTTGAGCGTCAGTTGAAATTATCGGGGCGTTTTATCCCGCTTGATCAGCCTTCTGATGCCCATCAGTTGGGGCAGATACCGGATCAGAAGTGGAGTTTTTTAGACAACTTGAATACGGATGCGCAATAAATCGTTCAGTCTTTTAGATTGATGGTGCACAAGACTTCGTTGCCACACCCCTTATATTCGATAGAGTCGAAGCTAATGATGTTGGACATGGCAATGCCGCGCCCGTGGTTGTCAGTGGCTCGAGCAGGGTCAATGTTCATGTATTTTTGCCACTCAAACCCTTTGCCTTCATCTTTAATCCACAGAGAAATCTGATTTGCTTCCCTTTTAAAATGGACATCGACTTTTTTGTCTTTGTATTCGGGTAATTGTTGACGACGAATGACTTCCTCTTCCCAGGAGCTGGCTTTATTGAGCTCCGTTTTTTCTTCATACGTGATGCCTAGGTTGCCGTGCTCTACCGCGTTTAATAGGAGTTCTGATAATCCATAAATGACGCTGTCACTGTCAGGGTAATAGTTAGCTAGAAATGTCGCTAAGTAGCGTGCGTCTTCTAGGGTTTGGACTTCAAAATAGCTTTCTTTGACCAAGCTCAGCTTTCTTTTGTGTTCTTTGAGTTCTTGTTTCAGCGCTGAATATTCATTGTGGTCATTCAGAGCCGCTTGAACGATTGAAATAAGCAGTTCTGCATCATAGGGTTTTATCAGATAGTAATAGACGCCTGCGTTGATTCCCTCGGTGACGTCCTTTTTGTCAGAAGCGGCTGTTTGCATAATAACGGGAATGTGGGAGACCGTTGAGTCGCTTTTGAGTTTTTTCATGAATTCGATGCCGCTCATTTCAGGCATCATTCGATCAAGTAGAATGACTTGGATGTCTTCTTTTCTTGTTTCCAGTAGCGACCACCCAGAGACGCCATTGCTGGCTGCCAGTATTTCATACCCCAACTCTTCTAGATTCAGTTCTAGAATTTTAATGTTGTTCGGATCGTCGTCGATAACTAATATTGAGCCATCGGGTTCGTTGGTCTTTGTCATCATCGTAACAGTGACTCACTAATAGCACTTTGCTCATTAGACGTTGAAAAATTTAGGAAAAATTCCTGCTTTTGAATGAGTGTAGCAAAGGAAACGGAGATTGATGAGGTACAATGTTGGCATCAAATGGTGGTTGGATGCGTTGAGAGAGTGACATGAAGAAACCAATGGCATTGGGGGGCTTGCTGGCGGGAGGTTTGACAATACTCTCTGTTTTTTATTACTCCGTTTTTTATTATATGAAAGGTGTTGATGTTCAAAGCCCACCGTTGCAAGAAAACGAGCTTCAATCTGAGTTTTCTATACCTGAGCTTCATGAGCCTGAATTTCATGAGCATGAGCTTCGTAAATCTGAGCCGCCTGAGCATCAAAGTGTGATCGAACCTTTAGCTGATCAAGAGGCTTTGGCTGAGCAAGAGGCTGTGAACGAGGTTGAACATGATGGCTTTAAGGTTCAGCAGGCATTTGGACACACTTTGTCGCTGCCTGTTTCCGTCAGGTTACACTCTAAGTCAGTATTTTCATTGCAGGGGCATTACGCAGGCTACTTGTCAGTAAGGCAATTACTGAGGGAGGGGGTCATGCCTCGGCTGGATCAGTTTGTTGCGGCCGATTTGGTGAATTATTTTGATTACCCTTATGAAGCGCCGGACAGTGACAGGCAACCACTGCAGCCTTTAGTGGCCATTTTTCCTGCCCCATGGGATGATCAAGTTCGTGTTCTGTTTTTGGGTCTTAAAGCCTATGAGCTTGCTTTGCCAGAGAGTGATGCGTTAAATGATGCATTAGATGGCCCGAGGCTGGATGATCCGGTGGTTGCTCAACAGGCTCGTGCCGAGGTGCATTTTAACCCCGATGTGGTCTCCGCATTTCGGTTGTTGGGGCATTTGCCAATGGGCCCTGAGTTCTTTGATTCTGAGGTTGAAATGCTGGGTTGGGATGTACCTTCAGGGCATGAAGTGACGGTTTTATATGAGTTAACACTCAATCAAAGTACGGCTAATTTGATTAATGATCTTCGTTATAATCAAGCGATTGACCCAGAGCGTGTAAATTTGTCGGAGTTTGGTCAGTTGCACTTTTCTTATCAGCCTCCGAATGAGGTCAATGACACCTTGTTGAAACTGCATATTGATCAAGGTTATGTCTTTGATTCCATTGAAGCGGCGGGTAGGCAGGTGATGTTTGCGACCTCTGTCGCGATATTTGGTGAGCTGTTATCAGGTGGTATTGCTGTCGAAGGTTATGGCTATGAACAGGTGCAACAGTTGGCGGTTCGCGCGCTTGAGTTGAATCAATCTGCATGTCGTCAGGCTTTCTTGGGCTTATTGGAGAAAGCTAAGTCTTTGTCGAGTGTTAAGCCACAATCGTTGTCTTCGGAGGATTAGACGTTAAAACGAAAGTGAATGACGTCACCGTCTTGAACAATGTATTCTTTGCCTTCCAGGCGCCACTTGCCTGCATCTTTGCAACCGGCTTCGCCCTTATGGGTAATGTAGTCATCATAAGCGATGGTTTCGGCTCGAATGAAGCCTTTTTCAAAATCAGTGTGAATGACACCGGCTGCTTGAGGGGCTGAAGCACCGGTTTTTATGGTCCAAGCACGTGCTTCTTTTTTGCCTGCCGTGAAATAGGTTTGCAATCCTAATAGGGCATAGCTTGCTCGGATGACTCGGTTCAGTCCAGGCTCGGTTAAGCCTAAGGCCTCTAGGAATTCCAGTTTGTCTTCGTCATCGAGCTCAGCGACTTCGGCTTCAATTTTTGCGCAAACGGGGATAACGCTCGAGCCTTCTGATTCGGCATGGGTTTTCACTGCGTTCAGTTTTGGGTTGGCCTCAAAGCCATCTTCAGCCACGTTGGCAACATAAAGCACAGGCTTTCGAGTTAGGAGCTGGTAGGGGTGGAGCAGTGTTTGTTCGTTGTCATCTAAATCAAGGCTGCGGACAGGCTTGCCTTCGTCTAAATGCTCGCTGACTTTGCTCAAAAGGGCCGCCAGTGCAATGGCCGTTTTATCACCTGATTTTGCTTGTTTTGTTTGCTTGGTCAGTGCTTTGCTAACGGTTTCCAGGTCGGCTAGGGCCAGTTCGGTTTGAATGGTGTCAATGTCTGCTAGTGGATCTACTTTGCCATTTACATGCACAATATTGTCGTCTTCAAAGCAGCGTACGATGTGCATGATGGCATCTGTACTGCGAATGTTGGCTAGAAACTGATTGCCTAACCCCTCACCTTTGGAGGCGCCTTCGACTAAGCCGGCTATGTCGACAAATTCCATGGTTGTTGGAATTGTTTTTTCTGGCGTGACCAAATTGGCGATCGCATCCAGTCTGGGATCAGGAACGGCTACCGTGCCTTGGTTGGGTTCAATGGTGCAAAATGGAAAATTTTCCGCGTCGATGCTGGCTCCGGTTAACGCATTATATAGGGTAGATTTTCCTACGTTGGGTAAGCCAACCAGTCCGCATTGTATGGCCATTTCGAGCTCCTAGGTTCTAATCGGCAGTTGTTTTGGTGTGAAGTGTTTTCATTAATTTATCAATATGGCCGCCTAATAATGCCTCGGTGTGAGGTAATAAGTTTTGAATGCCAGTCAGTAGCGTGGAGTGTTCCGTTTTACTGGGGCGACTGAGTACGTAGCTGTGGACTTTTTTTGAGTGGCCTGGGTGGCCGATGCCAATGCGAACGCGATGAAATTGTGCTGTTTGGCCGAGGCATTTAATGATGCTCTTCAAGCCATTGTGACCTGCGGTTCCACCACCACTTTTTAATTTTATTACCCCGCTGGGCAAATCCAGCTCATCATGCGCGACCAGTAAGCTGTCGACTGAGGTTTTATAGAATTGCAATAACGCTTGAACGGCCATGCCGCTGTCGTTCATATAGGTGGTTGGCTTGGCTATCCAGAGCGGTTTGTCTTGCCAATGGCACTTGGCAACCTGTGCAGAGAGCTTTTTTTCTAAAGAAAAAGTCGCTCCCAATTGATCAGCTAATGCATCGACATACCAAAAGCCCGCGTTGTGGCGAGTTTGCTCGTATTCTGATCCAGGGTTACCCAGGCCAACCACTAGCTGAATTGGGTTAGACATGGCTTTCTTGTGTTAGGAGGCTGCGGGTTCGCTATCACCACCTTCAGCTTCTGTGCTGGCCTCATCGTCAGATTCACCCTTAGGCGGTTTGACAAAAACAACGCTAAGGTTGTGATCTTCGCCATGGCTGAGTGCAAACGAGCTGACGCCTTCTGGTAGTGTCAGGTCTGTTAAGTGAATAATGTTACCAACATCAACGTCTGCCATGTCCAGGTCGATGACCTCAGGCAGGTTTTCGGGTAAGCACACGACTTCAATTTCGGTGAGTTGCTTAGAAATAAGGCCGCCTTTCAATTTGACGCCTATGCACTTGTCTTCATTTAAGAAATTGATTGGAACCAGCTTTCTAATGGGTTTGGACAGGTCGATGGCCAGAAAATCCGCGTGTAAGGGGGTTTCTTTAGCGGGGTGCCGTTGAATGTCTTTTAAAACGACTTTGATGACTTGGCCTTCTAGGTTGAGCTCGATGATTTTCGAATAAAAAGAACGGTTTTCCAGTTTTTTCTTAAGGTCTTTTAGTTCGGTTGTAATGGGCAACGGTTGTTGATTTGGGCCATAAATAACGCCTGGTACTTTCTCAAGTCGGCGCAGTCGGCGATTTGCTCCTGTTCCTGATTCGGTTCTTTTTACGCAGTTTAATGCCAGTGCGTTACTCATGATGGTTTCCTTTTACTAGATACTCGAATTTAAAAAATATATCGGCTTGGTTCTACTTGTCTTAAGGTTCTTCGTGTCTTTAGGTTCTTCGTGTTTTTAGTTGTGTTCTTATCAATATGATGTTGTTCTCTTAGGGCGGTTAGATTACTGAGTAATCAGCTTCAAACATGGCGCTTAAAGATTCTTCGTTGTTGATTCGGCGGACTGATTCAGCTAGCAGCGCCGATAAAGTAACCTGGCGGATTCTACTACACTTTTGGGCGGCTTGGGAGAGTGGAATGCTGTCAGTGACGACCAGCTCATCCAGCTCAGAGCTTTCAATGTTTTTGATTGCGTTGCCGGAGAGGACAGGGTGGGTGCAAAAAGCCAATACTTGTTTAGCGCCTTCTTGTTTTAAGGCGGTAGCGGCGTTGCACAGGGTGCCTGCGGTATCTACGATGTCATCCACTAGGATGCAAGCCCGGTTATTGACTTCACCAATGATGTTCATCACTTTGGATTCGTTGGCATGAGAGCGCCGTTTATCAATTATCGCCAGATCGCAGTCATTAAATTGTTTGGCAAATGCTCTGGCCCGAACCACGCCGCCGACATCAGGGGATACAATCACAGGATTTTCATAGTTGCATTTTTCAAGCTCTTGTAAGAGCACGGGGGTGCCATAAACGTTGTCGACAGGGATGTCGAAGAAGCCCTGTATTTGATCGGCGTGCAAATCAACGGTTAATACTCGATCAATTCCGACCGTCGTAATCATGTCAGCGACCACTTTAGCGCTGATCGGGACTCTGGCTGAGCGGACTCGTCGATCTTGTCTGGCGTATCCAAAATAAGGAATGACGGCCGTGATGCGGCCTGCTGAGGCGCGTCGCAGCGCGTCTGCCATTACGAGGAGTTCCATTAGATTGTCGTTGGTTGGGGCGCAGGTGCTTTGAACGAGAAAGACATCATTGCCGCGGACATTGTCGATAATCTCGACGGTGGTTTCTCCGTCGCTGAACTGGCCAACATTGGCTTTTCCCATCGGGATATGTAGATAGTGGGCAATCTTTTTGGTCAGCTCTGGGTTGGCGTTACCTGTGAAGACCACCAGCTTAGTCATCGAGTGCTCCGTTATTTGGAATTAGGAATTTGGCTGGGCCGGTAGGATTCGAACCTACGCATGGCGGGATCAAAACCCGCTGCCTTACCACTTGGCTACGGCCCAATTATTCCAAAACTTAATAACGCTGCCGGGTTTATATTAGCCCAAGGCGTTTGTGGAGCGGTGAGTGATCAAGGCTTTTGGTTATAAAACCTTGCCAATCCAGTGGTAATTTATTGTAGGCGCTTTGGGCATTTGTTGCATCTTTAAATGCAACAAAGCAACTGGAGCCTGTGCCACTCATTTTTGCTTCACCAAACTGCTTTAGCCAGTTTAATGCTGTTTCGATCGCAGGGTATTGTTTTACCGCAACCGGTGTACAGTCATTTTCAGCTTGCCCGTTTTGGAAGGCCGATAATGTAATAGGCTGCTGATCTCGTGTCAATTCTTTTGCGCTAAACACGCGTTTTGTGCAGCTGTGACATTGAGGGTAAACCACCAAAAACCACTGATTAGGCAGTGGGATGGGGGTAAGTTGATCGCCTATGCCTTCAGCCCAAGCGCTTCGGCCGTTAATAAAAACAGGTACATCGGCACCAATTTCAGCACCGATGTCTTGTAAATGGGGTAGGCTGAGCTTTGCTCCCCAAAGCTGGTTAAGAGCTAATAGCGTGGTGGCTGCATCGGAAGAGCCGCCACCGAGCCCGGCCCCTTGGGGGATGCGTTTGTCGATGGCAATGGAAACGCCTAGCGAGTGATTTGGGCTTAAATAGCGTTGTAAGTGTTTGGCTGCTTTAAAAACAATGTTGTCGGTTTCAATAATGCCTGGGCAGTTGACTTGGATTAAGCCGTCTTGGGTGGCTTGAAAGGTCAATAGATCGCAAAGGTCTATCAGTTGAAACACGGTTTGCAGGTTGTGATACCCGCTGGGCTGTCGATTCAATACCCTTAAAAATAGGTTGAGCTTTGCGGGGGCGGGCAGTTGCAGTGTATTCATCATCGATGTGATTAGTTGGTAGCGGGAATTGTTGTCGAAGATGGTAACGCGAAACTGGTTGATTATGAAACACTATCTGAGTGAAGCGTGATTTTCTTCAAGCCAAGCTTGAATGGGTTGGACGATGGTTTGGTGGCGCCAACCAGTGAGGTGTTTGGGCCAGTCATTGATTGAGGTGTCAGGGTGAGTGATCGTGACCCTGAGTAAATCGTTAATAAAACGTTTGCCCATCAAAAATTCGGGCTGAATACCGAGTTGCGTGGCTTTATCTTGAATCAGCTTTTTGATTGGTTTGAGCAGTTCTTGGTGCTGTTTCGCGAGTGGGCTTTTGACTGGTAGCCTTGTTTTTTCTGATTCACCTGTTTTTTGGGGGGGCTCAATCAGTGTTGACCACTCATCTTGGTAGCGCTTTATTTTTCTTGGTGACAGGCTTTTGAGTTTTGCCAATTGGTTGGATGTGGCTGAGTTGAGTTGGGCAAGGTCAAACAAAGCTTCGTCATCGAGGACACGCTTTCTGGGCCTGTTTTCTTGTTGTGCGGTTTGTTCACGCCAAATGCACAGTGTTTTCAAGGTGTTGAGCTTGTCAGGTGGCAGTCGCCAATGTTGGCGTACTTTCATGTATGTTAGTTCTGCGGAGAGGCCATCTGTGATGCGTTGTTGTAGGTAGCCTTGTTCTTCGACGAGCCAGTGGTTTCGTTGGGCTTGGTCGATTAGCTGTTTAAAGTGATGATACATAGGTAATAGGTAACACACATCCAGGGCGGCGTAAGCGCACTGATCTGCTGTTAAGGGGCGGTGTTGCCAGTTGGAGCAGGTCTGTTCACTGTTTAAGTCGGTATCAAAGAGTGATTTGACTAGGTTGGCGTATCCGACTTGACTCTGTCCGCCGATGCAGGTGTTGGCAAGCTGGGTATCAAATACAGGGGTGATGTGAGTGCCTATGAGGTGATAAAAAATCTCCAAGTCTTCGCTGCCTGCGTGTAACACCTTGATGATGTGGGGGGTGGCAAGGAGTTCAAGTAACGGGCTGAGGTCTTTAATGGCTAACGGGTCAATTAAGCACGGTGTTTCATTATCTGGCCAGGTGATTTGAATCAAAGCCAAAATGGGATAATAAGTGTCCCGCCGGATAAACTCCGTATCCAGGGCAAGTAAGTTGTGTTTGGCGGCTTGTTGGCAAGCGGCTTCTAATGCTTGTGAATTATCGATCAGTTGATAGTGGGTTGATGGGGGTGTGTCTTGATTCGTCACAGTTTTAGGCGCCGTTGGTAATCAGTTTTCGATCGGCTAGGGCGTAGGCCAGAGTGTTGCTGCTGGTCATTTCGAGCTCTCCACCAACGGGTATGCCGTGGGCAATGCGAGAGACCTGGGTGTGCGGGCTAAATTGACCCAGTAGCTCTGTAATATAGTGGGCTGTTGCTTCGCCTTCAATGGTGGCGTTGGTGGCTAAAATAACCTCTTCGATGTTTCGCATGTTTAAGAGTTCGCGCAGGGTTTCGATGCCGAGTGCCTCTGGCCCTATGCCGTCGAGGGGGGAGATGCGCCCATGGAGTACGAAGTAATAGCCATTGAAGTTGTTGGCCGTTTCGATTGCCATGACGTCCAAGGCATTTTCAACGATGCACAGCAGTCCGCTTTCGCGGTTGGGGTCGCTGCAGATTCTGCAAACAGGCTCTTCTGTGTAATTGCGGCAATTGGTGCACAGGTCAATTTGTTTCATGGCATCTTCGAGTGCATCGGACAGGATCAGACCGCGGGTGCGGTCTTTGCTGAGTAAATGCAGCGCCATGCGTTGTGCTGATTTTTGGCCAATACCGGGTAGGCATTGTAGCGCTTTGATGAGTTGCTCGAGTAGCGGGCTGAGTTTCACGGATAGAGTGTTGAGGGTTATTTAAAGCCCATGATTTTATCAAGGTCTAAGCCGGCCGTTAAGTTGGCTAGGTTGCTTTGATTGTGGTTTTTGGATTTTTCATGCGCGTCATTGATGGCTGAAACCAGTAAATCTTGCAGTACGGTTTTCTTCTCTTGAAAAAGTGCGTCATCAATGTCGATGGAGAGTGCCTGGTTGTGGCCATTTATGGTGATTTTGACCATGCCCGCGCCGGCTTCACCAGTAAAAAAGACTTTATCTAGGTTTTGTTGCTTTTCGGAAATTTTAGATTGCAGGGCTTTGGCTTGTTCCAGGATTTGGTTTAGGGTGTTGCTCATGTTTTGGTCCTGAGTATGAATTATGTGTTGTTAAGAGTTTGTGTAGTTAAGAATTTGTGTAGTTAAATCGGGGTGATCGAGTTTGGCTTGATCATGGCTCCCATTTTTGTTTTTAGATCCTGAATGGTTGGATCGCCTTCAATGGCTGCGGTGGCTGATTCTAAGTCTTTTTTGGCGGTGTTTTCCAGGTTTTGTTGTGGTGATATGGTATCTGATTGGCCTATTTGGATGCTCACTTTCAGATGGGGGTTTAGATGTTGTTGCAGAGCTTGAGTGAGTTGTTGTTCGCTGTTCGATGTTTTTAAGGCTTCACGATCTGGGGTGAGATTAAGGCAGAGTGTGTTGTCTTGAAAGCTCAGTAAGCTGCAGTTTTTGGCCAGATTGAGTGTGCTTTTGGAGAGTTGTAATTGATCGGTGGTGGTGTCCCAGTTTAACTCAGCGGGTGTTTTGGCTTTATTAAGGGTGTTGGATTTACTATTAAGGGTGTTGGGTTCACTGGGTGCGTTGGCATTTAGTGGGGTTTGTTTGTGAGCTGGTAGCTCATTGAGTGGTTCGTTTTGTATGGGGGGCTGTGCCGGGGCTGGTGTGGGTGATTGTATGGATTGTGGTTTGGGTGTTGGCTGTGGTGCGTTAGAGGGCGATTGCGGTATAGCTGGAGTTTCAGTGGGGGGTTCATGAGCAGGGCTGCTTGTAGCAAGGTGTTCAGCCAGGTAACCGTCCATTGTCAGCAAACGCAGAACCAGCATTTCAAAGCCTTCACGAAGGTTCGGGTGCAGTGTCAGGTCTCGGTGGCCTAAAATTACCAGCTGGTAATACAGCTGAATGTCTTCTTTGGTGAATTGTTTGGCCCATTCGGCGATGTTTGGATTGTCTGTGGGAACAGCTTGGGTGTCGGGTGGCAACCACTGATGTAGGGCAATTGTGTGTAAGGCGCTGGCTAATGCTTTGGTGGTTTCAACAAAGTCGGCACCCAGTTGCGCCAGTTTTTCGATGGCTTGGAAGGCTTGGCTTGGCGACTGGGCCAGTAAAGCATTGATCAGGCCTGAGACCTTGTCTTGGCTGACAGTCCCCAGCATGCTTTCAATGACGTCGAGTGTGATGTTGCCGTTGGTCAGTGCAATGGCTTGATCGGCCAGGCTTAAGGTGTCTCGGACGCTGCCGTTACCGGCATTGGCAATTAATTGTAGGGCGTTGGTTTCAAAGGTGATGTTTTCAGCGTTCAGCACCTTGCTGAGGTGTTCGGTCAGCATGTGAGCTGATACGGCTCTCAAGGTGAATTGCAAGCAGCGGGAGAGTACGGTGATAGGCAGTTTTTGTGGGTCTGTAGTCGCTAATAAGAACGTTAGGTGCGCAGGCGGTTCTTCTAGTGTTTTCAGCAAGGCATTAAAGCTATGCGTGGAGAGCATGTGTACTTCGTCAATGAGGTAAATTTTGATCTTGCCTTTGACGGGTGGGTATTGTGCGCTTTCTAAGAGTTCTTTGGTGTCTTCGACTTTGGTGCGTGAAGCGGCGTCGACTTCTATTAGATCTACGAAGTTGCCAGCGTTGATTTCTTGGCAGGTTTTGCATTGTTCGCAAGGGGTTGGGCTGGCGCCTTGCTCGCAGTTTAGGCACTTGGCAAGTATTCGCGCTAGGGTGGTCTTCCCGACGCCACGGGTTCCGGTAAATAAATAGGCTTGATGCAGTCGGTTTTGCTCGATGGCGTTGCTGAGTGCGGCAACCACGTGAGGTTGGCCGATAACGTCAGCGAAGGTTTTTGGGCGCCATTTTCGGGCTAAGACGTGATGCGACATTGAAGACAATCAGATAACTGGTGGCGGCTTCACCAGCTTAACCCTGCACACGCTTAATCTGTTACCGTTGCTCCCTTCCGGGCCTGGCGGGGTTGGCAGGCAAGCGTTGCAGTGGGACCAATGAAACCACCTCAACTTGGACGATTAGTTTCGCTCAATTTACATGTTTGTTCAAACACTTCCTTGCAGAAATGCTTGCGGGTGCAGAGTGAGGCTGTTATTGGGTGGCTGGTATGTTGGGTGTCAGATTTTTTTACGGTTACTTTTGATTTTTTGTGGTGTTGTTTGTAAGTGCCTGTAATAAATGCTTTTTTTAATGTGGCATAAATTTTGTATATGAGTTTTGTGTTTGTGTTTGTGTTCGTGCTTTTGCTTTTTTAAATTGAATATTTAGTGATTGTTAATAAGCGAATTTAATAAAATAGGAAAATGATAATGAAATTTGGAAGTTTGATTCAAGGTGCTGTTTTCGCGGTTTCAAGTGTGTTTTTGACGGCTGCTAATGCGGCGATTATGACCAAAGGTGCGGTCACCGATCTGGGTGGTGAATATGTGATTAGTAATTTGGGCGGTCGTGGCTCTGATTTGAGCTTGGATGCTTTCAGTGTTGAATCTATGTTGGGCATGGCTAGTGGGGAGTTGAGTACTTTTCGTGGTACGGCTTATGAAGGTTCTTTTATTTCCGGATCTTATGCTATTAATGCAGGTGATACGTTCAGTTTTGATTGGGATTGGGATGCTGATTCTGAGTTGGCGTATGCGTTAAGGCTGGCGGATCCTTACAGCTCTCCCTTTATGGATTTTGCGTTTTTGCAGCTAGAGGTTGATGGAACCCTTGTTGATGGCGGTGTTAAAGAGTTGGCGTATGCGTTGAGCGCTTATGACGCAAATCCAAGTGATCCTTTTGCTGCTTATGCCGGTACCTACTCTTGGGTGGCGGACCGGTCGGGTGTGTTGAATTTTGGTGTTGGGGTCATGGATGTGGCTTCTGGTCCTTTGTCTCTTTATGGTTTTATGGGGGATTCTTTGCTGACGGTGAGCAATATCGATGTTTCTGCTTTGCCAGTGCCTGAGCCTGGTATGTTGGCCCTGGTGTTGGTTGGTTTTGCGGGTCTTGGTTATTCGCGTCGGCGTCAGGCTTAGTTTGAATTTTTAGGTTAGTCCGGTCTGTTTATAGTCCAGTCTGTTTAATTGGGGCGGTATTGTTGTAAAAACCGCTCCATTCGTTTGCCGACCTCGATGAGGTCTTCCTTTCTTGGTAGAAATACCATTCTAAAATGTTGCTGGCCTTGGATGTTGAATGCGCTGCCAGGAACGATGAGTAGCTTTTCTGAAATCAGTAATTCTAAAACAAAGTCTTCATCGGATTGTATGGGGTATAGCTTGGGGTCTAGCCTAAAAAAGACGTACATGGCGCCCTTGGGTTTGACGCAGCTTACTCCAGGAAGTTTGCAAAGGGCCGAATAAATTTGATCTCGTTGTTGGCAGAGGCGGCCAGTGGGGAGAACCAGGTCGTTGATGCTCTGATGGCCTCCCAGGGCGGTTTGTATTGCAAATTGGGCGGGGACATTTGAGCACAGTCGCATTGAGGATAATATGTTGAGTCCTTCAATCAGATCTTTGGCTTTTTGTTTGGGGCCGGTTAGCATCAACCAGCCGGAGCGGAAGCCGGCGCAGCGATAAGCTTTGGATAGACCGTTAAATGTGAATACCATGAGGTCGTCGGTTAGGCTGGCGGTTGGTGTGTGGGTTGCGCCGTCGTAAAGGATCTTGTCGTAAATTTCGTCAGAGAAAATGATGAGCTGGTGTTTTCGGGCGATGTCTATCAGGGCGGTCAAAATATGAGGTGGGTAAAGAGCGCCTGTCGGGTTGTTGGGATTGATGATGACGAGTGCTTTGGTGTTTTGGGTGATTTTGCGTTCAATGTCTTCTAGGTCGGGCCACCAGTCTTTGGATTCATTGCAGTGGTAGTGGATTGGTTTGCCGCCAGCTAGGCTGGTGCTGGCAGTCCAAAGGGGGTAGTCCGGTGCTGGGATTAAGACTTCGTCGCCATTGTTGAGTGTTGCCTGGGTGGCCATCACGATAAGTTCCGAGACGCCGTTGCCTAAATAGATGTCGTCGATTTGGATGCCGTGGATGTTTTTGGCTTGGTAGTGTTGCATGACGGCTTTTCTGGCCGGAAAAATGCCTTTTGAATCGCTGTACCCGGTGGCTTCTTTTAGGTTGTAAATGACGTCTTGTAGGATTTCTTCGGGTGGCAAAAAGCCAAATGGCTCAGGGTTGCCGATGTTGAGCTTAATGATCTGGGTGCCTTCTTCTTCAAGGCGTTTGGCCTCTTCCAGTACTTTGCCGCGAATGTCGTAGCAGACATTGTCTAATTTTTTGGATTTAACTAGCAGGTTTTTGTGGTTTTCTGAATTCATTGGATTGGCTGCTGAAAATGACGGTTTGAGGAGTGTTTTTTTTAGTATAGTTGTTGGTTAAGTATAGAGTGAGATGCCGGGCGTTGGCCATGGTTGTGTGATAACATCCGGAAATTTACTGCGCTTATAAGGTGGTCAATGGTTTGTGTTGCTTGGTTTGGGTGTGGGGAGGTTGGTTTGAGTAATAGCGGTGGTCAAAAAAGTGGGCTTAAAAAAGCAGGTGAATCTGGAGCGGGTGATGGGGCGATTGCGAGTAAGATTAAAGCCTCTGCTAATCAAATCTGGTTGGCGGGTTTAGGTGCCTATGCTAAGGCGGAGCAAGAGGGTGGGCGTTGGTTTGAAGGCTTGGTTCGTGATGGTGAGCTGACGCGAGCTATTGTTGATAAGCAGTTGTTGCAGGCGAAGGAAAAGGTTGGTGAAGTCAGGGAGCGGGTTATTGGGGTGCGAGATCGCGCGGCCGATTCTTGGGAGCGAATTGAGCACGCCTTTGATGAGCGTGTGGCGGGTGCTTTGGGGCGTCTTAATATCCCTAATAAGCATGATGTTGATGAGTTGGCTGGTCAGGTGGCGAAGCTGCAGGCTCGTGTGAAAAAGTTGGAGTCTCGAGTTGCGTCGGGTGTGGATGAAAAAGCGCGTCGTTAATCTTGTCAGAGGATTTTGGTGGCGTGTGCCTCAAGAGTGAATAAAATCCAGTCTGTTTTGTTGGGTTGGCATTTTGGGTCGGCTAATTGGCTGAATAAAATGAAGGTGATTTGCTCGCAGAGGGTTTCAGCTTGTTTTAGCGATGAGATGTTTAGAATGCCGTGGTTCTGGTAGCTTTCGATCAGCATTAGAAAGCTGTTTTTGCTCTGTTTTATTAATAATTGAAGTTTGCGTTCTAGGTGAGGGTTTTGCTGAGTTATGCTGTGGGCGTCACGGAAAATGAAGAGGTACTCTTTAATTAGGGATGAAATGCAGTCGATTTGTTTGGTCAGTTGAGCCCAATTCAGTAATCCCAGTGCGATATCGTTAAGGGCGTTTTGGAGGGGGTGTTTGAGGTCTTCTAGTAAGCACTGGATGATGTCGTCTTTGTTTTTGAAGTAGTAGTAGAGGTTGCCAGGGCTGATGTCGAGAAGGCTGGCGATTTCAATGGTTGAGATGTTGGGTGCGCCATGGGCGTTAAACTCCAATAAGCTGGTATTTAATATCCGTTCCCGAGTGTTCATTGGGCTTGCCCCATCGCAGTTAAATCATAGATAATACGTCGCGCAAATGTTGATGTATATCATGGATCTGAGAGGCTTTTGATAAATTGCCAATGTAGGAATGGATGCTATGGAGTTATCTTGTGGTAACTTTTTGTGGTAACGATGGGTTCTTTTGATAAGTATATATAAAGGTAGTAACGATAATGAGTGTGAGTAGTACGCAAAAACAGGCTTATTTCGAGCGTTGGCAAACCAGTGAAGCCTTAGCTGAAGCGATGATTCCTCTGATTGGTCAATTGTATCGAGAGCGTAATGTGGTCACTAATATTTACAGTCGGCCCATTGTGAATCGCTCGGTGATTTCGATTATCAAGCATCACAAATTTGCGCGGCAGCTACAGAAAGCAGAACTGAAAGTTACGGACACGTACCCTGTTTTAGAGGCATTAACAAAACTACCCTTGGCCCCTAGTCGAGTTGATATTGGAAAATTAGCGGTTAAATATCAGCGCTTTGGTGAAGGCAAAACGGTTGAAGAATTTGTCAAAACTGAAGTATCTGAAGCTTTGGAAGGTGGCGATGCACCGAATTTCGTCTCTCAACCCATTGTGCTTTATGGGTTTGGTCGAATTGGACGTTTATTGGCGAGAATTTTGATTGAAAAAACAGGTGGTGGCGCTGGATTACGCTTGAAAGCTATCGTTGTGCGTAAAAAAGACGATATGGATTTGTTTAAGCGAGCCAGTTTGTTACGCCGTGATTCCGTTCATGGCAGCTTTGAAGGTACGATCAGTGTTGATGAAGAAAATAATGGTTTGATTGCCAATGGTAATTTTATTCAAGTGATCTACGCCAACAGCCCCGCAGAGATTGATTACACGGCCTATGGTATTGATAACGCCATTATTGTTGATAATACGGGCAAATGGCGTGACCGTGAAGGGCTCGGTCAGCACTTGGATTGTCCTGGTGCGAGTCAGGTGGTCTTAACGGCGCCAGGTAAAGGGGATATCAAAAATATTGTTTACGGTGTTAATGAAGGGTTAATCGACGGTGAAGACCGTATTTTGTCGGCGGCTAGTTGTACGACTAATGCGATTGTGCCTGTGTTGAAAGTCGTTAATGAGCTGTACGGTATTGAAGCGGGTCACGTTGAAACGGTTCATTCTTACACAAATGATCAGAATCTGATTGATAATTTTCACAGTGGTAATAGACGTGGTCGTAGTGCGCCGCTCAATATGGTGATTACCGAGACAGGTGCCGCTAAAGCAGCTGTCAAGGCGTTGCCTGAATTAGCAGGTAAGCTGACAGGGAACGCGATTCGTGTGCCGACGCCCAATGTTTCTTTGGCTATTTTAAGTTTGACTCTGGATAAGTCGGTTGGCAAAGAGCAAGTTAACGAAGCTTTAAGGGAAGTTTCTTTGGATTCCCCCTTGCGTAAACAGATTGACTACGTAAACTCTCCGGAAGTGGTTTCTTCTGACTTTGTTGGGTCTCGGAGAGCCAGTATTGTTGATGCTCAGTCGACTGTTGCCAATGGTCGTCATTGTGTTTTGTATATTTGGTATGACAACGAATTTGGTTACAGTTGCCAAGTGATTCGTTTGTTGCAAAAACTGTCTGGTATTACATATCCTGCCTTTCCGAAGGATATGTCTGCAGTTGCTGTTTAAAAATAGCTTTTCCGTTGTTTTTGTAATAGAGAAAGCCCCCTTGCGTTAAGTCTTCCAGGGGTGAATGGTAAGGGTTTGGTTTTAATCGCGTAGTTAACTTTAGGTGAATGTATGACATCGACCCCAGCTCAGGCGCGTGGCAGTGAGGTGGTTGCCTCTTTTAAGCTTAAAAAAGGTCTTGATATCCCCATCAGTGGGGCCCCCAAGCAAACCATAGAATCGGCGCTGCCTGTTAAAAAGGTGGCTGTTCTGGGTTGTGATTTTTTTGGCTTGAAGCCCACAATGAAAATCGCTGAAGGCGATCGAGTGGTGGCCGGCCAAGTGCTTTTCGAAGATAAGAAAAACCCAGGTGTTGTTTTTACAGCGCCGGCCAGTGGCACTTGCGTTGAAATAAATCGTGGTCACAAACGTGTACTGCAATCGGTGGTTATAGAGAAAGAGGGTTCTGAGTGTCAGGATTTTGAGTCCTACCTTAAAAAATCGGCAGCGGATTACACGGCAGAGGAGGTGAGGGCCTTTTTATTAGAGTCAGGTGCTTGGATAGGGTTTCGAACTCGCCCTTACAGTAAAGTGCCGGCTGTTAATGCCAGCCCAGAACGTATTTTTGTGTCCGCCATGGATACCAATCCATTAGCTCCCCGGGCAGATTTGGTTATTGAGCAATACCCTGATTCTTTTAAAGAGGGGTTAGAAGCGATTTCAAAATTGGCGCCGGTGTTTCTATGTCAAACCCCGGGAGATTCTGTCCCCTCGGTTGATGGGGTTTCAGTGGCTGAGTTTTCTGGCCCTCATCCTGCCGGTTTGCCGGGTACTCACATGCATTTTTTATCGCCGGTATCTTCTCAACGTACCCATTGGACCCTGGGTTATCAAGATGTCATTGCTATTGGGTATTTGTTTAAAACGGGACAGCCTTGGCTTGAGCGGATTGTTTCTTTGGCCGGTCCTCAAGTCAAAAAACCTCGTTTAATGCAGGTGCCTTTGGGGGCTTCGATTCAAGAGTTGACGGCTAATGAGCTGGAGACTGGGGAGTCTCGTATTATTTCGGGTTCGATTTTGTCAGGGCGAAAGTCGTTTGGGCCGTTTGCTTATTTGGGGTATTACCACGTACAGGTCTCGGTTTTGCGGGAAGGTACTGAGCGAGGTTTGTTTGAATACCTTTGGGCTGGAAAAAATAAGCATTCTGTTCTGGGGGTTTTTCTTTCCAAGCTCAACCCAAAGTTAAGTTTGCCTCTTACCACAAGTACGCAGGGCAGTGAGCGTGCTATGGTGCCGGTTGGCTCGTATGAAAAAGTCGTGCCCTTGGATGTTCTGCCTACCCAATTACTGCGTGCTTTGATTGTAGGGGATTTGGAGTCGGCTGAAGCTCTGGGGAGTTTGGAATTGGATGAGGAAGACCTCAGCTTGTGTACTTATGTTTGCCCTGGCAAATACGAATATGGCCCGATGTTACGCAGTCATCTTGAGGAAATGGAAAGAGAAGGTTGATATTAAAAACTCAGTCATTGTGGGAATAAAATGGGATTAAGAGCATTTTTAGATAAAATTGAACCGGATTTTCATAAAGGAGGGCGTTATGAAAATTGGTATGCCCTATATGAAGCTGTAGATACGTTTTTTTATAGCCCGCCGAGTGTCACGCGCGCTGGTTCGCATGTTCGCGATGGTATAGACCTAAAACGAATCATGATAACCGTTTGGGTGGCAACCTTCCCAGCCATGTTTTTTGGTATGTATAACCTGGGTTGGCAAGCCAATCATGCGATTCATTCTGCGGGTTTAACCCAGCAGCCGCTTGAAGTATTGATTGGCTGGCAAGGCTGGCTATTGAGTTTGCTCGGTATTACTGAGCTGGGTGGTTTGTGGTCTAACTTTATTTTTGGAGCCTTACATTTTCTGCCCATTTATATGGTGACGTTTATCGTGGGCGGTTTTTGGGAAGTCTTATTTGCGATGAAACGGGGTCATGAAGTCAATGAAGGCTTTTTTGTTACCTCAGTTTTGTTTGCTTTGATATGTCCACCTGACTTGCCGCTTTGGCAGGTGGCGTTGGGTATTAGCTTTGGTGTGGTGATTGGTAAAGAAGTTTTTGGTGGTACCGGTAAAAACTTTTTAAATCCGGCGTTAACGGGGCGCGCTTTTTTGTATTTTGCATACCCGGCCTCTTTGTCTGGGGATGCGGTTTGGGTCGCCATTGATGGTTATTCCGGGGCGACGGCTTTATCTCTTGCCGCCAGTGGTGGCTTGGAGGCTATTCAAGCCAGTGGTATTACCTGGACTCAAGCGTTTTTGGGGCAGATCCCTGGCTCCATTGGTGAAACATCAACGCTGATGATATTGATTGGGGGTGTGATTATTTTAGGGATGCAGATCGCTTCGTGGCGTATCGTGGCAGGGGTGATGCTGGGCATGGTGGCTATGAGCACTTTGCTGAATGTCATTGGCAGTGATACTAACCCTATGTTTTCGTTACCTTGGTATTGGCACCTGGTATTAGGTGGCTTTGCTTTTGGTATGATTTTTATGGCAACGGACCCTGTGTCTGCGGCTATGACGCACACCAGTCGTTGGTTATTCGGTATTTTAATTGGGGTTATGACGGTGCTAATACGTGTGGTTAACCCCGCATTCCCAGAAGGTATTATGCTGGCTATTTTGTTTGCTAATTTGTTTGCCCCTATATTGGATTACTTTGTTGTTCAGGCCAACATCAAGCGTAGGAGGATGCGTTATGTCCAGTCATGAAAGTCCGCAACGCACGTTAATTGTCGCTTGTGTCCTCTGTATTGTGTGCTCGATTATTGTCTCTGGGACAGCTGTCGCTCTAAAAGATCTTCAGCAAGAAAACAAGCTGCTCGATAAAAAACGCAATATTTTAGTGGCGGCCGGTTTATTGGCAGAACAAGAGACGGCTGGCCCTGATCACCTAAAACGTTTGTTTGAAAATATTGAGGTTAGGCAAGTTGAGTTAAGCAGTGGTCAGTATGTAACTGATGTACCATCAGGCTATGACCACCTCAAAGCATCAAAAGAGCCGGATCAAAGTCGCGGACTCACTTCGGCTGAGGATCTTGCCGGAATTAAGCGTCTTGAAGTTATTGGCACGGTTTATTTGACGAAAGATGCATCGGGAGCATTTTCTCGGGTTATTTTGCCGGTACGAGGGTATGGTCTGTGGTCTACTTTGTATGGCTTTTTGGCTTTAGAGGCGGATCTTAAAACGGTTGCGGCCCTCAGTTTTTACCAGCATGCTGAAACCCCTGGGTTGGGTGGGGAAGTCGATAACCCAGGTTGGAAAGCGCATTGGGCTGGTAAGTTAGTGTTCAATGAGCAAGATCAGCCAAGCATTAAGCTCCACAAAGGTAAGGTTACGCCAGCAGTGACAGGTCATGAGTACAAATTTGATTCTTTGGCTGGCGCTACCTTGACGAGTCAGGGTGTGGAGAATTTGTTGCGCTTTTGGGTTGGTGATTTGGGTTACGGGCCATACTTAAAGCAATTGAAAAGTAACAGTGACGCATAGTTTTATAAATAGTTCTATATCTCTGCGTGTTTAAGGAAATCTAAGGAATTTTGGTATGAGTGATGATCAAGTAAGCAATAAAAGCATCGTCCTAGACCCTATTTTTGATAATAACCCCATCGCGTTGCAGATTTTGGGAATTTGCTCGGCTTTGGCTGTCACCAGTAACCTCAATACAACCGTGACCATGTGTATTGCATTGACGGTCGTTGTGGCGTTTTCAAATTTGTTCATCAGTATGATTCGCAACTTTATTCCTTCCAGTATTCGAATCATTGTTCAGATGACGATCATTGCTTCCCTGGTGATTGTTGTTGACCAGTTTATTAAAGCTTTTGCTTACGATATCAGTAAACAGCTGTCGGTTTTTGTGGGGTTGATCATCACCAACTGTATTGTAATGGGGCGCGCAGAAGCCTTTGCGATGAAAAATCCTCCTGGCGTCAGCTTCTTGGATGGAATTGGCAATGGGTTGGGTTACAGCGTGATTTTGCTGGGGCTTGGTGTAGTGCGAGAGCTGCTTGGTTCGGGCAAATTGTTTGGTATTGAAATCTTGCCGCTGGTTACAGAGGGCGGCTGGTATGTTCCGAATGGCATGTTGTTATTACCTCCCAGTGCCTTCTTTTTAATTGGTGGAATGATTTGGGGTATTCGTACTTGGAAGACAGTCCAGGTAGAAAAAAGTGAATTTAAGATTCAATCACACACCGTTTCTTCATCCTTCTAATTACGGCGTTTTTAACCTGATCTTGTATTGAGAATCGAACATGTTAGAGCACTATTTAAGTTTGTTTGTCCGTTCCGTCTTTGTAGAAAACATGGCTTTGAGTTTTTTCTTAGGCATGTGCACGTTCATTGCGGTTTCGAAAAAAATTAAAACCGCTATTGGTTTGGGTGTTGCAGTGATTGTGGTGATGACCATTACAGTGCCTGTGAATCAGCTGATTTACAATCAGCTGTTGCGTGAGGGGGCGCTTGGTTGGCTGGGTTTTCAAGAAGTAGATTTAAGCTTTTTGGGGTTGCTCAGTTATATTGGTGTGATCGCCGCTATGGTGCAGATTTTGGAGATGGCACTGGATAAATACATGCCGGCACTTTATAACGCGCTGGGCGTTTTCTTGCCCTTGATTACTGTAAATTGCGCCATCTTGGGTGGTTCTTTATTTATGATTGAGCGCGATTACCAGTTCTCTGAAAGTTTGGTTTTTGGTTTTGGTTCAGGGTTTGGTTGGGCGCTGGCTATTGTGGTACTAGCTGGGATTCGGGAAAAGCTGAAATACAGTGATGTCCCTGATGGGCTTCAAGGGCTTGGGATTACTTTTATTACAGTAGGGTTAATGTCTTTGGGCTTTATGTCGTTTTCGGGTATTTCTCTCTAAGTTTTCGCGGTGTTTCTTTGTTGTTTGTGGCTGTTCGTGGTTTTGTTGAATTGATATTGATAGGGGTTAAGGGGTCGTTATGGATCTAACCGTCCTTTTGGGTGTGGCCATGTTCACGGTGGTGGTGATGGCGCTCGTTGGTGTGATATTGGCGGCGCGTTCGCAGCTGGTGAGTACAGGTAATGTGCATATTGATATAAACCATGATCCCGAGAAGGCGGTGAATGTCCCCGCAGGTGGTAAGTTATTGACTGCTTTGGCCGATGAGAAAATTTTTGTGTCTTCGGCTTGCGGCGGTGGCGGCACATGCGGGCAATGTAAGGTATTGGTTAAAAATGGTGGTGGGGATATTTTGCCGACCGAAGAGGGCCATTTTACTCGCAGCCAAATTAAAGAAGGGTGGCGTTTATCTTGCCAGGTGGCTGTTAAGCAAGACATGGATATCGAGTTGGATGAATCCTTCTTTGGTGTTAAACGTTGGGAATGTGAAGTGGTTTCCAATCACAATGTGGCGACCTTTATCAAAGAGTTGGTTTTAAAACTGCCTGATAATGAAGTGGTGGATTTTAGAGCGGGTGGGTATGTCCAAGTTGAGGCACCTGCTTATAAGCTCGATTATAAAACCTTTCATATTGAAGAAGAGTATCGCGGGGATTGGGAGCGGTTTAAGTTTTTTGACCTTAATGCTGAAGCAAAAGAGCAGGTTATTCGTGCCTACTCGATGGCCAACTACCCGGAAGAAAAAGGGGTATTAAAGTTTAATATACGAATAGCAACACCGCCTCCGGGTACCCAAGGCATTCCAGCCGGACTCATGTCTTCTTATGTGTTTAATTTAAAGCCGGGCGATAAGATGACGGTGTTTGGTCCCTTTGGTGAGTTCTTTGCTAAAGAAACAGAAGCGGAAATGGTGTTTATTGGTGGTGGTGCTGGAATGGCTCCGATGCGGTCGCACATTTTTGATCAGTTAAAGCGCCTTAAATCCAAACGTAAGATCAGCTTTTGGTATGGCGCAAGAAGTTTGCGTGAAATGTTTTATGTCGAAGATTTTGATGGTCTTGCTAAAGATAATGAGAACTTCGAATGGCATGTTGCGTTATCGGACCCTCAGCCCGAAGATAACTGGACAGGGTACACCGGCTTTATTCATCAGGTTTTGTTGGAGCAGTACTTAAAAGACCACCCAGCTCCTGAAGATTGTGAATTTTATATGTGTGGCCCACCAATGATGAACGCTGCATGCATCAATATGCTGGAAGATTTAGGCGTTGAGCGGGATAACATCCTTCTTGATGACTTCGGCGGGTGACAGCTTTACAACCTGATACGTCAAGACAGCTGAGGGAAGACTGGAAAAAACGGTCTCTCTTGGCTGTTTTGGTTTTAGGGCTGCTTATTTTTGGCTTGTTACGTCAGCAAGCCGCGAAAGTTGAGCACTTCTATGGTCATACGATGGGTACGACCTATCAAATCAGTTATGTGCCAGCGAATGATGTTCACTCTATTGCTTATTTGCAATCTCAAGTTGAGCAAACGCTGGATACCTTGGTTGATTCCATGTCGACCTATGAGAGTAACTCTGAAATCAGTCGTTTCAACGCATCCGCTTTGAATGAGTGGTTTTTGCTCTCGAATGCAATGGCCGATGTTGTGGCAGAAGCCATTGTGATCAGTAAGCAGAGTAATGGGCGTTTTGATCCAACGATTGGTCCATTGGTGTCCGTGTGGGGTGTTCAGCAAGCGGTTGGGACTGCTGTGTTCACTCCACCTGAGGAATTAAAAATCAGTGCGGCTTTAACTCAGGTCGGTTATCAACACTTGGTCTTTGATGCGGTGGGGCAGAAGTTACAAAAAAGGAAGGACATTCATTTAGATTTGTCTGCCATTGCTAAAGGGTATGCCGTGGATCGAATTGCGGTTCAGCTGCAAGAGTTCGGAGTGGACAGCTTTTTAGTTGAAATTGGTGGAGAGGTTTATGCTAAAGGCCTTAAACCCAGTGGTCAGGCTTGGCGGGTTGCCATTGAAGAACCCAAGCCAGAAGCGCGGGTGGTGAACCATATTATTGAGCTGGACGGCCGAGCCATTGCCAGCTCAGGCGATTATCGTAACTACGTGTCTTATCAAGGGCAGCTTTTTGGCCATATTTTAGATCCGACGACGGGTTACCCGGTGTCGCATCAGTTATACTCGGTTACAGTGGTTCACCCTTCAGCTATGACTGCTGACGGATGGGCGACCGCTATGTCTGTATTGGGGGCTGAAGAGGGGCTGAGGTTGGCTGATGAGCTGGGGTTGGCGGTGTTGTTTTTAATGGATCAAGCGGGTCAAATTGAAGCATCCTGGAGCCAGGCTTTTGAGCCTTACCGAGTGTTTAGTGAGTCATGAGGAGTGTTAGATGTTGGCAACAGTTGGGTTAACCATGATTGGTTTTATGCTCGCAATATTGGGTTTGTCGGTGGGTTGGATTTTAAGAAAAAAACCCTTAAAAGGTTCTTGCGGTGGTTTGAATGCTGTTGGTTTGGATGGTGAATGTAAATTGTGTGGTGCTAAAAACCCTGCTATTGAGTGTAAAGATAATTAGGTTTAAGTGATATGAATGTATTAGCCAAGTTGAAGTCTGGATTGGCGGTTGTTAAAACCCCTATGTCAATCATGGGAGGCCTGGGAGGCATAGAGGGCGCTTGGAAAGGGGTGACGGCGGGCGTGTTGTTGCTTTTGTTGGTATTGTTCTGCGGTTTGGGTTTGTATTGGTCGACTGAGCCGGACGTGTTTCATGTTCGTGAGCGGGTGGATGCTGAGGCTTCTCGCCGAGGTGAAGTGCCTGTGGTGGGTTATTACACGACGTTAACATTGATCCAAGTGGTCGAGACTTTGTTAAATAAGTCCGGTGGGTACCTGACCAACGATGTGATCTTGCCGAGCATTTTTTTGGATAATATGCCAAGTTGGGAGTTTGGTGTACTGACTCAGGCGCGTGATCTTAGTATTGCAATGCGTAAAGATTTGAGTCGTTCGCAATCGCAATCGAAAGAAGATCCGGATCTGGCCAAAGCTCAGTCGACGTTAAATTTTGATAATGATAGTTGGATATTTCCTGCGACAGAATCGGAGTATAAAGACTCCATTGCTTCGCTGTACCTGTATTTACAGCGCTTAGCTCAATCGAATCATCCTGAGGCGCAGTTTTACGCTCGAGCGGATAATCTCAGCCGTTGGTTGGCTTATATTGAAAACAGTTTAGGGAGTATGTCGCAACGCTTGAGCGACAGCGTTGGTCATGATGTTTATCAGCAGGCCATGGGCAGTGCGCCGGGTGTGGGATCAACCCCCGTGGCGCCGCAGCAAGCAACCAAGACCTCTTGGTTTGAAATTGATGATGTTTTTTTTGAAGCGCGAGGCACTAGCTGGGCGTTGTTGCACTTGTTAAAAGCCGCATTAATCGACTTTGAAGACATTTTGATAAAGAAAAATGCGTATGTGAGTTTTCAGCAAATTATTCGAGAATTGGAGTACACCCAAGCAACTCTGTGGAGTCCGGTGATCTTAAATGGCGGTGGCTTTGGCATCTTGGCCAATCATTCCTTGGTGATGGCTAATTATATTTCGCGGGCCAATGCAGCCATCATTGATTTAAGAGAGTTGTTATCCCAGGGGTAGTACGTGTAGGGTTAAGTGGTATTTTTGTCGAGTTGCTTAAAGGAGTTTAAGGCAGTAACCGCAAAAAGCGATCTACTGAAATTACCCAGGCTGTTTCGTCGTATTTTTTAAATATGCCGCCATGCTGAATGACTTGTAGGATGGGTACCTTGAGTGATTTAGAAAATCGCAGTGTTGAAGACGAAATGGTTTTATTTGATAATTTTGCTTCAACCAAAAGAGTAGGTTGGTCATTAAGTGTGATTAAAAAATCCACCTCTTTTTGGTCAAAGTCTCGTACATAGAAAACTTTTGCTTTTCCCCACCCTTGTTCGGTCCATATGTGGCATGCTCGATATAGTTGTAAAGCCAAAAAATTTTCGAAAATGATTGCATCGGTTTTGCAGTAAGCCCAATCCATAAAATACACTTTTTCTTCTTTTTTCACAGTGCGAGCAAGGTTTTTGCTCCAGGGTTTGATGGAGAATATCAGCCACAGTTTTTTCAGCTGGTTTAGGTAATTTTTAATTGAGGGGTGCGAGGTTTCAACATCACGTGCTAATGAGGCAATAGATAAAGGGCTGCCTATGCGCTCAGGCAGTAGTTGCATCATACGCTCAACGGAATCGATGTTTTTGATGTTAGTGAGGTCACGTAAATCTTCGTGCAGCAATAGAGAGATATAATCTTGATGCCATTTAAAAGAAAAGCGTTGTGAGGCTCTAAAGAGGGGTTCTGGAAAGCCTCCGAATGTTAATAACTGTGCGATATGCTCGGTGTATTCATTGTTATCAGCTGTGTTTTTTAGTCGTTCAAATAGCTGTGTTGCCGGTTGTTGCCAATCTGCTTTGCTGCACAACCATATGTCGGAAAGTGGGGTTGATGCCAACTCAGAAGCTGAGAAGGGGAAAAGGCTAAAATGAGTGTAGCGTCCTACTAAAGAATCTCCCGATTGCCGAAAGAGATTTAAGCGGGCGCTACCCGTTACGAAAATACGGTGTCGATGTTCAATAGAATCAAAAGCCCCTTTTAGAATATCTTTCCATTGTTGCCGTTTGTGGATTTCATCAAAAACGATTAAAGAGGGTTGAGCAGGGTTGATATCCTGCATAAAAAAGAAGGGGTTTTCATTGTAAGCGCGCCTGATGCTTGGGTTATCCCAATTATAGTAATGACCTTGATAGGCCTGGGATAACATATGTTTAGAAAAGGTGGTCTTACCAATTTGCCGCGGGCCTGATAAAAATACCATTTTATTGGTGATTAGTTCAGGATCGTCAATATATGATTCAATTTGACGCTGTTCCGTTAGTCCATTGTTTTTCATCAGATATTTTATGATTGGTTTTCGTGTAAATTAAGTATATCTATGAAATTAACGCGTGCAAATTAAATATATGTTAATTTTGCACGGATTTGGGGCGGTTTTTTTGTGTGTGAAATAATAAAGGCCAGAAACGTTGAGCTTCTGGCCTTTTTAAATGTGCGGCGCTGAAATTATTGCGCGGCTGCAATCGATTTTTCAATTTCAGTTTTAGCGGCAGCGGCGTTTTCCCAGGCGTCAACTTTAACCCACTTGCCGGCTTCTAAATCTTTGTAGTTTTCAAAGAAATGCTGGATTTGTTTGATCAGCAGTTCGGGTAAATCTTCAATTTCTTTCACGTCTTTATAAAGTACGGTGAGCTTTTCGTGAGGTACGGCCAATAGTTTTGCGTCTTTACCGGATTCGTCGCTCATTTGCAGCACACCGATCGGGCGGCAGCGAATGACTGAGCCTGGCGCCACAGGATAGGGGGTAACGACGAGTACGTCTAATGGGTCGCCGTCTTCAGATAAAGTATTTGGGATGTAACCGTAGTTGCAGGGATAGAACATTGGGGTGGCCATGAAACGATCAACAAACAGGGCGTCACTGTCTTTATCGATTTCGTATTTGATGGGCGCATGATTGGCGGGGATTTCGATGATTACATTGATGTCTTCGGGCGGATTTTTGCCGGGAGAGATGGTTTGATAGCTCATAATGGGCGTCCTAGATATTTATTTAAAGAGGGTAATATGGCGGGCCTGGCAGGACTCGAACCTGCAACCCTCGGCTTCGAAGGCCGATGCTCTATCCAGTTGAGCTACAGACCCAATGATTAGACCCGTTGTTGTGTTTGTTAAATGTGTCCAACTCTGTATTTAGAACACGCGATGATACTGTAATGGGTTTTATAAGCAAGTGAATCTTTAATGCTTCAGTGTTTATTTTGATCAAAGAAGACCTGGCCGTGGTTTTTGATGTGCTCCAATAAGGCTTTCTCTTCAATTTGGCGTTTGAGTGATAAATCAATGGTGTAAGGCAAATTTAAATCATCTAACTCAACGTTTAATTTCATTAGGTTTGATGAGGGAAACTCGCTGCTAATAATGGTGAGATCGATGTCGGAGCCATTTCGAAAAGTGCCTTTCGCTCTAGAGCCATAAATAATGACTTGTTCAATATCTGGGTGTTGTTCAAAGACATGGCAGATCTTATTAATGGTATTTTCATTCAAACCGAAGCAGGCTAAAGAGTTCATTATTTTGCGTCACTTAAGGTTTCAAGTTTGGTGCTGAGTTGAGCAAACATGGGATAATACTGGTGAATGATCTTGTTATTGATTTCTTCGGCTGTTTCCTGATTGTATGCGTGGGTAGTGATGTTGCGACTTAAGATGGATTCCATCCAGGCTTCGCCGTCTTCAATTAAGTCAGCAGTGAAGGCTGCACGAAAGGCGTCTCGGCTGCCAGTGATGTTTGAGTTTCCTTGGTAGGCGAAGTAATCTTTCAATACCTTCCAGGCCAATTCATGGGTCATTTCAAAGGCTTGGATCATGCCCTGTTGTTCCATGATATTGAGCTCTCGTTTGTTGCTTTCAGCGACCATTGAGCCCAGATTCGTTAAAGCATTTTTATAATGTACGAACCGCTGCTGCCAGCGGACTTCTTCAGCCATGATTGATCCCTCTATCTTCTCCCGCTCTATGTTTTTATCTGAGCTTTTTCTTCTGAGCTTTTTCTTGCTTTGGCAAGTAGGGCAGATAGTAATGCAGTCGTAGAGCATTGACCAGTTTTTGTCATGAACAGCTGATAGCTAAGTAATTGAAAAACTTATTATTCCTCTTGTGGAGGTAGCAAAAGATGCGTACAGTGCGCCTCGAGTTGGCTAAGCAGTCGCTTCAGGTGGTTGTGTTTTCTTCGGAGAATGCTTCGGGCCTGGAGAGGAAAGTCCGGGCTCCATAGGGCAAGGTGCCAGGTAACGCCTGGAAAGCGCGAGCTTATGGAAAGTGCCGCAGAAAATATACCGCCCATGCTTATTTATATAAGTGTGTGGTAAGGGTGAAATGGTGCGGTAAGAGCGCACCGCGCATCTGGCAACAGATGTGGCAGGGTAAACCCCACCGGGAGCAAGGCCGAATAGGATCCCTTTGACACGGCCCGTGTTGGGATCGGGTAGGCTGCTTGAGGCATGGTGCGAATCATGTCCCAGATGAATGACTGTTCACGACAGAACCCGGCTTATCGGCCAACTCATCATTTCTGATTTTTGATCTGTAGTCCTAAGTCTGTGTTTTTATTGAGGTGTATTCACACCAGTTTTTTCTGTTTACTGTAAATTTGTCTGGATTGACACCTTTTGGGTCGCGCCTTAAGGTTCGCTTCTGTGGTTTTTTGAGGAAAAAAAAGTAGAGAAGTGGGGGATTGTGGGATTTTGGTGGGAATGAGTTGGCAATGTTGGTATGTAAGCTGGGTGAGATTTAACCTTGTTTAGAGGGATATCGGCGCTCAGCCTAGATGCCAAAGGGCGTATGACCTTGCCAACTAAGCATCGCGATAGTGTTCAGTCTGAATCCGATAACCGCGTTGTAATCACCATTGATATCGAAACCAAATGTTTGCTGATTTACTTGCTGCCTGATTGGGAGTTGATTGAAAAAAAATTAGCGGCATTGCCCAGTTTTAATAAAGCCACTCGGCGGATGCAAAGGTTGTTGATTGGGCATGCAACGGAAGTGGAAATTGATGCTCAAGGGCGCTTGAGTTTGCCGGCACCATTACGTGAGTACGCCGACTTAGAAAAGAAAGTCATGTTGGTTGGGCAAGGCAATAAGTTTGAGTTGTGGAGTGAAGCCGGTTGGCACGCTTCTCGGGATGCTTGGTTAGAGGAAGTTGGTCAGGGTGATGATGAGCTGCCTGAAGAAATGATGTCGTTCTCTTTGTAGAGGAGGTCAAGCAAAGTAGTAGTGAGCCAGTGAGGCTGTATGGATAAGCCTGAACATATAAGCGTTTTATGGCAGGAATCGTTAGAGGCGTTAGCTATTCAACCTGATGGCTTTTATCTGGACGGGACCTTTGGTCGCGGTGGACACAGCCGAGGGGTTTTAAAGCGATTGGGGCCGGGCGGGTTGCTGTTAGCGGTGGATCAGGATCCTCAGGCTGAGCAGGAAGCGACAAAATTACAGCGGGAATTGATGAGTTTAGGCGATGATTGTGCTGAATTTCAGTTTTTAAGAGGGCGCTTTAGTGAAGTTGAAAAAGCGGTAGCCCAATTGAATCGGCCATTGATGGGGGTGTTGTTGGATTTGGGGGTGTCGTCCCCTCAGTTGGATGAAGCAGAGCGAGGGTTTAGCTTTCAGCAGTCAGGGCCTTTGGATATGCGAATGGATCCACACAGAGGCGAGCCGTTGCAAGAAAAATTGTTGGCCGTGTCGGATGAAGACTTGGCCAACGTTTTGTGGACATTGGGGGAAGAGCGGCATTCACGGCGAATAGCAAAAGCGATTTTGTTGGCGCAAGCAGAAGGGCGGTTGAATACAACGGGGGAATTGGCTGAGGTGATCAAAGCGGCGCACCCGAAATGGCAGCCAGGCAAGCACCCTGCGACGAAAAGCTTTTTGGCCTTGCGGTTGTGGGTCAATCAAGAGTTAGACGAGTTGGAGAAGGCGCTTAGGCAATTTACGGAGTTGCTGGCTCCCGGAGGGCGCTTGGTGGTGATTAGCTTTCATTCTTTGGAGGATCGAATCGTAAAACGGTTTTTCAAAGGCCAACAAGAGTCGACGCCGGATATTCCGCCTTGGGTCCCAGTGGCTAGTGGTGGGGGCGATAAGAAAAACCAGCATCCCTTGCGGGTGCTGATAAAAGGGCAAAAGCCTTCGGCAGAAGAGCAGAATAGAAATTCAAGAGCGCGTAGCGCTATTTTGCGGGTGGCAGAGAAAATTGAGAGTGGCAGAGAAAATTGAGTAAACCACAGCGCAGTCGAACCTCGAGACGCCAAAAGGCTCAGCAAAATGCTTTGGGGTTGCCTGTTGGTACCGAAAAAGGATGCTGGTTAATGGCGCTGTGTTTGGGAGCAGTGGTGGCTTCGGCGATGAGCGTTGTGGTGCTGAAACACGTTTATCGCCAGCAAGTTCAGTATTTGTATCACCTCACTGAAACGCGTGAGGCTTTGCAAGCAGAATGGAATCAATTACAAGCCGAATATTCTTCTTTATCGGCTTTGGATCAGGTTGAGTATATTGCCAAAAATGAGTTGGGTATGCGGTTGCCCAGTCCACAGGATATTGGGGTATTGGCTGTCCCCTAAGCTTAAAGATTAAAGGATTAACCCGTTATGACGCGACATTCCCGATCAAAAGTAAGCAGCAAGAAAACGTCTGTAGCCTACCCTTGGCGGTTTAGGGTGTTGTTGCTTGGGTTTACCTTGTGCTTGGGGGCTATTGGAGGGTATACCTTCCAATTGAATTGGGGACAGGGCGATTTTTTGCGTCAGCAGGGATCCATGAGAGCTACAGGAGGGTTAACCATTCCGGCTTATCGTGGCACCGTAGTGGATCGTAATGGTGTGCCTTTGGCGGTGAGTACCGAGGTGGTGAGCATTGGTGTTAACCCTCAGGTGTTAAGTCAGCGTCCTGAGCATTGGCTTACTTTTGCAACGGCTTTTGAGGTTAGCTTGGATGATGTTGCGGATTGGTTGAATAAATATTCGGGGCGCCAGTTTGTGTATTGGCGTCGTCACCTGGACCCGCAGGTTGCAAACGCTATTTTGGCGCTGAAAATTCCCGGTGTATCAGGAAGAACGGAGTATAAACGCTATTACCCCGCCGGTGAGGTGACGTCACATCTGTTAGGGTTTACGAATATTGATGATCAAGGTCAAGAAGGAATAGAGCTTTCCTACAACGCAGTGTTGGCAGGGGAGCAGGGGCGTGCTTCTTCGTCTCGTGATCGCCGTGGGCGAGTGGTGGATATGTGGGAAGTCGATGAGGCCGCCAAAGAAGGCCAAGATTTGGCCTTAACCATCGATTTGCGTATGCAATACTTGGCTCATAGAGCATTAGCGAAAGCCGTCGATCAGCATAATGCAAAAGGTGGATCTTTGGTGGCTTTAGATGTCGCCACTGGTGAGGTGTTAGCCATGACCAACCAGCCCGCGTTCAACCCAAATAACCGAATTGATTTGGATTATGATTCTGTTCGCAATAGAGCGGTGACGGATGTTTTTGAACCGGGGTCTACAGTGAAACCTTTTACGGTGGCAGCTGCCCTGACCTCTGGTACTCATGAAGCCTATACGCCGATCCAAACGGCTCCAGGTACGATGCAAGTGGGTCGTAAAACCATTCGTGATATCAGTAATTATGGCTTGATTGATGTGCAAACGGTGTTGACTAAATCAAGCAATGTGGGGGTTGCGAAAATCGCGTTATCCATGGCGCCAAATTATCTCACGGGGTTTTATGATCGTTTAGGGTTGGGGCACGCCACTGATTTGTTGTTATCTGGTGAGCGAACCGGTTATATGCCAATGAAGAATCGCTGGAGTGATTTGGAAGTGGCGACCTTATCATTTGGTTATGGAATGTCGGTGACCGCCTTGCAGTTAGCACAAGCCTACTCTGTGGTGGCGGATAATGGTGTTAAGCGTTCTTTATCTGTGGTTTCTCAGACTGGAATTCCTGCTCAACGCCAACAAGTAATGGATCCAGAGGTCGCTTCCACGGTCAGCGATATATTGGAAACGGTCACGGGTCGAGAAGGGACAGCCAAGCGGGCTCAAGTGCCAGGTTATCGCGTAGCAGGTAAAACTGGCACCGTACATAAAGTTGTTAAAACGGGTTATGCGGAAGATCAGTATTTATCGCTGTTTGCAGGCTTTGCTCCGGCAACAGATCCTAAAATTGTGATCGTGGTCGTGGTAGATGAGCCGAATGCGGGTCAACATTATGGGGGGCAGGTGGCGGCTCCTGTTTTTTCCGAAGCCATGGGTGGGATGTTGCGATTAGCGGGCGTTCAAATGGATGATATGAGCATAAAAGACCAATACTATGCTCAAGCTAAGTTGTAACCCAAAGGCAGTGGTTGTTCCGTGTAATGGTTAAGTTGAGTTGTCATGGCGTCAGGTTTGCCCGTCTGGGAATTACAGGTATTACTTGAACCTTGGTTGGAAATCAGCTCTGAGGCGAACCTTGTCGTTTCGTCGTTGTGTACTGACAGTCGTATTTGTCAGTCCGGTGCGCTCTTTGTTTGTCTATTTGAATCGATAGATAGTACGGTTGAGTCCTACATTCGGCAGGCCGTCGAGAAAGGCGCGGTGGCTGTTCTCAGTGTTGTGTCGATTCCGCACAGTGTGCTGAGTGATGATTCTGTTGTGGGTTATGTTTGGTCTGAGCTCAAGGAGCGCTGGCCAGAGTTTGTAGCGCGTTATTTTGATTACCCGGGAGCCGGCATTCAGTTAGCGGCTTTTACCGGCACTAACGGCAAAACCACCTGTGCTTGGTGGTTGGCGCAGGTAATAGAGCATTTAGGGGCTCCATGCGGTGTGCTAGGTACCTTGGGGTCTGGCCGGGTGATGTCTTTGCAGTCTACAGGGTATACGACGCCGGACTTGTTGCAGTTACAAAGCACTTTGTTTCATTGGCGTGAACAAGGGGTTCGTTTTGGCAGTCTTGAAGCATCGTCTCATGGCATTGATCAGGGGCGTTTGGATGGGGTGCCATTGGATGTTGCGGTACTGACGAATTTGAGTCGTGATCACCTGGATTATCATGGCAGCATGGAGGTATACGAGTCTGTTAAAGCTCGCTTGTTTGAATGGCCAGGTTTAAAGCACGCTGTGTTGAATTTGGATGAGCCAATGTCTTTAAGAGTGATAGCGCGTTTGCAAGCTCAACAACAACCGTTTTCTACCTATCGTTTAGATCATGGCGGTGTTGAGAGTGATGGTGTTGAGAGTGATGGTGTGGAAAGTGACGATGTTGAAAGAGTGGTGGATATAGCATCACAAGCACATCAAGCTGTTGTTGTGAGAGTGCAAGATCAGCAGACTGAAGGTTCTTCCGTTGTGGTTAAGTTATCCCAGGGAGATCATACCGAAACGGTTATGGCTCAATGGCCTTTTTTTGGCGCTTACAATATTCAAAATGCATCTGCTGTGCTGGTTGCTGCAATGACGCTAGGATTTTCGTTTCAGAAGGTGGTGGCGGCTTTAACTCACGTGGCTTTACCACCAGGTAGAATGCAGAGTATTTCTAATCCGCTTAATGCGAAAATCTTAGTCGATTACGCGCACACACCTGATGCGTTACAAAAAGCGTTGATGGCTTGCCGAGAAGTGTGTTCTAAACGGTTGGTGGTTTTGTTTGGGTGTGGTGGGGATCGAGATAAAGGTAAGCGGCAGGCGATGGGCGCTGTTGCTGGAGAACTCGCGGATCATATTATTTTAACCAACGACAATCCTCGGTCTGAATCTCCGCAACAGATTATAGAGCAGATCTTAATGGGTGTGCCTGGTGCTGAAGGTCGGGTTGAGAGTATTTCGGATCGTCGGGAAGCTATTGCTGTTGGGGTTAAGCAATTGCAATCCGGTGATGTGTTGTTAGTGGCCGGTAAAGGCCATGAATCTTACCAATTAGTTGGAACAGAACGTATTGAATTTGATGATGTGAAAGAAATAACAGCCGTGGTTGCATCATTAGGTCAAAATGAAAAGCAGATTAATTAGGAGTCTTGATCTTAATGTCAGTGATAACATTGAAATGTTCAGAAGTCATTCAAGCGTTAGATGCACAGGTTTTGTCGGCTGGAGAAAGCTCAAGCCTTGTGTTTAAGTCCGTGAGTACTGACACACGTCATATTGATCGCGATGCATTATTTGTCGCATTACAGGGCCCTAATTTTAATGGTGAGGACTTCGTTGCGGCAGCACTGAATGCTGGAGCTGTGGGAGTGGTTGTTTCGCCACGCTTTGATCTGGCCAGTTTGGATAAAGTTGCAGGGTTCGATAAAACCTGGCTGAATTCTGCCATCATATTGGCGGTACCTGATACCTTGGTGGCTTTGGGGCAATTGGGGCGTTTGTGGCAACAACAGCTTTCTTTAAACCATGCTTTGAAAAAAGTAGCGATCACAGGCAGTTGTGGCAAAACGACAGTAAAGGAATTGATCTCTCAGGTTTTGCAAGCAGAATTTGAAACACTCTCGACAGAAAAAAATTATAATAATGAAGTGGGTGTGCCATTAACCTTGTTGCGATGTCAGCCGCATCACCAACGTGCGGTATTGGAGTTGGGAGCTGGTAAACCTGGAGACATCGCGTATTCAGGGCAGTGGGTGCAGCCGGATGTTGTGGTGATTACTAATGCGGGGGCTGCGCACTTAGAGGGTATGGGGTCTTTGGCCGGCGTTGCAAAAACTAAGGGAGAGTTACTGGATGTGGTGTCTGATCAAGGTGTCGCTGTTCTTAATGCCGATGACGACTTCTATACTGAGTGGCGGGAGCGTGCCAAGCGGGTAACCATTTTAAGTTGCTCTTTGCATGAGGAAAGCAAAGCCGATCTCATCGCGACCGATATTAAGCAGACCGAAGATCTGCAAACTTTAATACGCGTTTCTTTGACGGGTACTGCGGCAGCCTACCTTAAAGATAAAGGAGGCGATGCTGATACTTTAGAGTTGCTGACTTCTTTGCAAGGTGGGCATAATGTTTTAAATATATTGCAGACAGTGGCTGCAAGTATGGTGTTAGGTGCCTCTGTTGAGGCTATAAAAAAAGGGGTAAAAGGAATGACGGCAGTGGCAGGACGCTTAAAATCAAAAGAAGGGTGGCAGTCAAATATTACACTGTTGGATGATACTTATAATGCCAATCCAAATTCAGTAAAAGCCGCTATTGATGTGTTAGCTGAATTACCAGGGCAGCGTTTTCTCGTCATGGGGGATATGGCAGAGCTCGGTGATTACAGCTTGGAAGCGCACCAAGAAGTGGGGGCTTTTGCGCGACAGCAAGGCATTGATCAGCTGATCGCTATTGGTCGGTATGCGTCTGCCACATTAGCTGGCTTTGGTGCCGGAGGGATTGAAGTGTCTGATTTTGATCAGGCCGCTGACCGCTTGAAGGGTTTAACAGAAGACGAAGATGTGCCACAAACCATTTTGTTTAAAGGTTCGCGCAGTGCTGGGGTTGATCAACTGGTGGGGCGGCTAACAAACGAGTTAGCGGCTGCAGACCCGGGTCAACACTGATGCTGTATTGGCTGGCTGAATACCTAGCGCAATTTTCTTCGTTTTTTAATGTATTTCATTATTTAACATTCCGAGGCATTTTGGGTGCGTTGACGGCCCTAGTGATTTCATTGCTGTTAGGGCCAAGGTATATCCGTTATATGGTCTCAAAGCAGATTGGTCAGTCAGTTCGTCAGGATGGGCCACAGACGCACTTATCCAAAGCGGGTACCCCCACCATGGGGGGCGGTCTGATTTTGCTAGCCGTTTCGATCAGTATTTTGTTGTGGGCTAATTTAAGCAATCATTACATTTGGACGACGTTTTTTGTATTGATTGGCTTTGGTGCCATTGGCTGGGTGGATGATTACCGTAAGGTGATTCAAAAAAACAGTCGTGGTCTGCCTGGCCGATGGAAGTACTTTTGGCAATCGGTGATCGGTATTTTAGTCGCTGTGTTTCTGTACCAGAAGGCAGTAGATCCCAGTATGCTCTCTTTAATCGTACCGTTCTTTAAAGAGGTGTTTATACCGTTGGGTATCTTTTTTATTCCACTCACTTACTTTGTGATTGTTGGTTCCAGTAATGCGGTCAATCTGACGGATGGTTTGGATGGTTTGGCCATTATGCCCGTGGTGTTGATTGCGGGTGGCTTAGGGGTGTTTGCTTATTTGTCTGGGCATGTTGGGTTTGCCGAGTATTTGCACATTCCTTATATTGCGGGCAGTGGTGAGCTGATCGTTATTTGCAGTGCGCTTATTGGCGCGGGGTTGGGGTTCTTGTGGTTTAATACCTATCCGGCTCAAGTGTTTATGGGTGATATTGGGTCTTTGTCTTTAGGCGCCTGTTTAGGGGTTATGGCGGTTATTGTTCGCCAAGAACTGGCTTTTTTTGTGATGAGTGGTGTTTTTGTGATGGAAACCCTCTCGGTTATTTTGCAAGTGGCTTCGTTTAAGTTAACCGGAAAACGTATTTTTAAGATGGCTCCTATTCATCACCATTTTGAGTTAAAAGGTTGGCCTGAGCCTAAGGTGATCGTTCGGTTTTGGATTATAACGGTTATTTTGGTGTTGTTAGGTTTGGCTACTTTAAAACTTAGGTAAAATCTAGAAATTTTAGGCTTAACTGTTTTCAAGGTTTAATTAGATGATAGAGCTGCCCCTCCCATATCAGCATGTGTTGGTTGTTGGGCTGGGTGAAACCGGTTGGTCCGCCGTCAAATTTTTAATCTCTCATCAAGCTCGGGTTACCGTACTAGACACTCGCCAATCGCCTCCTTTTTTAGAATCGGCTCGAGCATTAGCTGAATCATCCGATGTGACGATCGTGTTAGAAGCATTATCGGATACTTGGGAAACCGAGCGCTGGACGTCGATTGATGCCATCGTGTTAAGCCCCGGCATTGATCCTCGACAGCCTTTTTTTGTTGCGGCTGCTGCTCAAGGGGTTCCTATTATTGGTGATGTTGAGTTGGCGCTGCAATTGGTGCAACCCAAAGTGATTGCGATTACGGGCAGTAATGGGAAAAGTACCGTGACTGATTGGGTTGCTTATGTACTTGATCAAATAGGGTATCCAGTTGTTGCGTGCGGTAACTTAGGGGTGCCACTGTTGAGTTTGATCGTGCGAGATTGCGACCCTAAGATTTTAGAGAAAGTCTGGGTGATTGAGTTATCGAGTTTTCAGCTTGAAAGCTTAAAATCTCTGCAAGCGGAAGTCGCGGTCTGTTTAAACGTTGAAGCCGATCACTTGGATCGATATCGAGATATTGATGAATACGCTCGTGTTAAGCATCGTATTTATGACGGCGCTCATCAGGCGGTGATCAATCGAGATTTGCCCAAAAACTTGCGAACGGACATCTCTCAGCCTGAGCAGAATACGTGGTCTTTCGGTGAAAAGAGCGATAGTGAAGGCATTCATGATTTTTATTTGGCAGAACAAGAGGGGCATGTTTGTCTGATGTTATCAGGAAAACCTCTTCTTGCGGTTTCAGAGCTGGGTATTTACGGTCGACACAATCAGTTAAATGCATTAGCTGTTCTGGCCATATTGGATGCCTACGGGGTTGATTTAACGGCTGCAATAGCACCATTAAAAAACTATCGTGGTTTACAGCACCGCTGTCAGTGGGTCGGGTGTTATGATGGCGTGCATTGGTTTAATGATTCTAAAGCGACTAATGTGGGCGCAGTCATTGCTGCGATAGAAGGGCTTTGTGATGCGAGCACCGGTCAGCTGATCTTGTTATTGGGTGGCGTCGCTAAAGAAAACGGTGGGTATGAGGCCTTGGTTGATCCCATCTTAAACTATGTGAGTACAGTGGTGTTGTTTGGCCAAGATAAAGCTTTTTTAAATCAACTCTTTCAGCCGGTAGCTGATGACCGTTTAGCAATAGTTGAGGCCGATGGGTTGCTGGATGCGGTGCAACAGGCTCGTGAATTAGCAAAGCCTGAAGATGCTGTAGTGTTATCGCCGGCCTGTGCCAGTTTTGATGAATTTAAAAACTACCAAGAACGTGGTGATCAGTTCATGCAGTGGGTGAAAGAGGGGATTTGATCATGAGTATGCCATCGTTAAATCTCTGGCCTCAAATGAGAAGCCTGTATTGCGAGCAAATTTTGCTGTTTCTAATCGTATCTTTGTTGCTATTTGGTTGGGTTGCTGTGACGTCGGCCTCGATGGAAGTGGCGTTGAATTACAATTTTGAAGCCTTGCATTATTTCAAGCGCCATTTAGCTTTTATGGTGGTAGGGGTGTTGGGTGCCTTGTTGATGTTGCGTATTCCTCTTGCTTTTTGGGAGTTGAGAGGCTGGATTTTGTTGCCTGTGACCTTGTTTTTACTGCTGCTGGTGTTGATTCCAGGTGTTGGCTATGAGGTGAATGGTGCCCAGCGTTGGATTCGATTAGGTCCTGTTAATTTTCAAATCAGTGAGTTGGCAAAGATAACCTACTTAATCTACTTGGCGGGGTATTTGGTGCGACACCAAGCCTCGGTTCAGCAGTCATGGTCGGGTTTTATGAAACCCTTGATTTTGTTGTTTGGTATTGTGGTGTTGATTTTGGCGCAACCCGACTTTGGGGGTGTGTTGGTGTTGGTGGCCGCCACGATGGGGGTGATTTTTTTATCCGGTGTTCGGCTAAGCCAATTGATTTTGGTGGGCGCCGTGGTGTTGTTTTTGGGTAGTTTATTGATAGTGTTTGAGCCCTATCGATGGCAGCGTATTTTGGCGTTTCGGGATCCCTGGGCGGATCCTTACAATGGCAGTTACCAGCTAACCCAAAGTTTGATTGCGCTTGGGCGAGGGGATTGGTTTGGTATTGGGTTGGGGGGCAGTTTGCAAAAATTGTTGTATTTGCCGGAAGCTCATACGGATTTTATTTTTGCCGTTATTTGTGAAGAGCTGGGGGTCATTGGGGGTATTTTCTTAGGGTGTGTATTTGCGACCTTGGTGGCAATGTTATTTCGAGTGGGGCGGACTGCAGAAACTCTGGGTAAGTTTTTCGGGGCTTACTTGAGCTATGGCGTGGGTATGCTGATTGGCATGCAGTTTTTAATTAATATTGGTGTTAACACCGGACTGCTGCCCACCAAAGGGCTGACGTTACCGCTGATCAGCTACGGTGGGTCGAGTTTGGTATTTACGATGATCGCCTTAGGGTTAGTGTACCGTGTGCAGATCGAAAACCGCCAGACCCTGGGCTGGCCAAAGAAAAAAGGTTTTTGATCGAGCTTATTTTCTTTTATCCCAGCCGTTCATCCACCGCATTCAAAAAACCAAACATATCAACAATGCTCTCATTGTCTGGTTGCTTAGTTTTGCCTTTTAAGTCACCGGTGATGATGCCTTCATCGACGGTTGCAATCAGGGCAGCTTTGAGTTTATGAGAATACTCGATCAGTTCTTGGTTGTCTTCTCGCTGGCCTAAAATTTCAAGCGCATTGGCAACCGCGTAGAGCAGGGCGGAAGAGTTAAACAGTGCTTCTTTGCCATCGGTTTCTAAATACTTCAAGTACAGATCGTGTGCGGTACCGTGAGGGGCTTCGTAGAGCATGGTGCCGTCTTTGCTTTCAATGATTGAGCTGGCTGTAGCCAAGCTGCCGCCTAGGGCTGCAGAAATATCGGAGAAGATATCGCCATCTAAATTAAGAGCGGGATAGATAGCATTACGGGGTGGGTCGGAGATCATTTTTTTCAGTTGGCTCGAGGGGCGCATGATCATGAAGGAAGGCGGCTGAATGTCATCATCGACAAGCTCTTCGCGAACTTCATTGATCACTGTACTAAACACGTCATCGTATTCCATGTATTCACGCTTTAAGCCGAAATAGATTTCTTTTTCGTTGTTGGCGGCATCCCGAAACACTTGCTTGACCCAGTCTTTAATGGCATTGCGATCGTTGGCCATAAAAATGATGGGGTCATTGGCCTTGATCTCTCGAGCGTGTTTTTCTTCCCCATCAAGAGAGATCTTAATCAATCCATCTTCTTTCGCGGCCATGTTAAAACTGCCGTATTGATCGCCGCCGCCGGCGCTCATGCGGGAGATGGATTGAGTAAATTGTCGTTCGGGGATACCGTGTTTTTTCAGCGTTTCGACGAGCTTGTAGAGCTTTCTGCCTGAGGTGTTTTCAGGAACGCCCCAAATGGCACGCTCTGGTGGGTTGGCGATGATTCTTGCTGCTTGAGCATCGATCAGTTCGTAGTGGTAGGCCAAGCCAGCTGCTTTGAGTTTGTCTTTGTACTCACTTTCATAAATGGCTTCGATGGTGTGTCGCATTGCGCCGTCGTAGCCTGGAATTACGGTGTCTTTTAATCCTAAGTAAACATCTCTTTTTTCATCGAGAGCGCGTTGAAAAAATTGGTGGGCCCAAGCTTTGACGTCTTCTGAGCTGTTAGTTGCGATGAGCCAAGGGTCGCCTTTATTAATTTTACGACGGTGCAATTCAACGGGTTCGCCGCTGCTGCCTACAAAGAGAACTTTAATGATGCCAGAGACCCTTGATAATTCGTTATGACTGTCTTTGTTGCCACCATGTGCCATTGTGTCAACCACAATGTCTCGGTTGATCCAGTCAGGGGTTAAACGTTTTAAGTTATTAAAAGGAATGTCTTCGCGGGTGATGTTGCCCCCAATGCCTTTGCGTATGGCACCGTTGGGTGATTTTGTGGCTAGGGGGTCAAGGTTGTTTTTTTGGATACTGGGGTTTTCAGTCAGTAGCTCGTTTAGCTGGGTTTTGTTGACCGTCATGCCAGCATTTTTAATGCCGACGCCGTAAGTTTTCAGTTCTTCAATTGCGTCTCGGACCACCTGGCCATTGGTTAATAGCCGGTGTTCAGCTGATAAGTCAATTTCAATGAGTTCAATTTCAAGTTTGTTTTTAACAAATTGCTCTATCACGCGCTCAAAGGCGATTTGTGCCATCTCATCGCCATGGAGTAAGACTAATGGCTTTTTGACTTTGATTTTTGAGCTCATGGAAGCTTCCTTTAAGTAGGGTGTTGAATGACTTGGCTAATTATAGCGCTTCTGCAGCTTGTTTAAATGGGTCTTTTCTCGGCTTGTTGAGCTATCTGATACAATCGCGCGATGATGTGAATTGCTATTCTAATGAAAACTCTTGTTTTTGGTCTTTTTAGGTGTTTTGAATATGAAGCTAGTCATAGTAGCAGGTGGAACTGGTGGCCATGTGTACCCCGGGCTGGCGGTAGCCGATGCATTGCAGAAGCAATCTTCTGAGCACACAGTGGATTGGATTGGTACCGAGGCGGGTATTGAGGCTCGAGTTGTGCCGCAAGCGGCCATCCCGTTGCATCTAATTGCTATTAAAGGGTTGCGAGGTAAAGGGCTGGTAGCTCGGTTGCGAGGGATGCTGTTTTTGTTCCATGCTATTTTTTCGGCGATTGCATTGTTGCGTGAACTCAAACCCGATGCGGTTTTAGGGATGGGCGGTTATGTGGCCGGGCCAGTTGGGGTCGCTGCGTGGTTATTGCGAGTGCCTTTGGTCATTCATGAGCAGAATGCTCGCATGGGTATGACCAATCGGTTGTTGGCTCGATTGGCCCGTCGAGTGATTTGGGGGTTGCCCAACCCTATGGAAAGCCAGTATCAAAAAAAGGGTGCCCGCTTGGGCAATCCGGTACGAGCGGCTTTTTCTGAGATGCCTGCCCCAGATGCTCGGTTGTTATCGAGATGCGAAGAAGCGGGGTATCGGCGAAGGCTGTTAGTTTTGGGGGGCAGTCTTGGTGCTTCTGCCATGAATGAGGCTTTGCCTGCTATCTGCTACGAGCTTGCAAATCATTATTCATTGGAAGTGGTGCATCAGTGCGGTCAAAAGCACTTAGAGGCGACGATTGCCGCTTATGAGGATGTGGGTCTCTACCCTAATGAAGCGCCTCACCCTCAAGCCACTGTGGCAATTCAAGTGCTGCCGTTTGTTGACAATCTTGCTGAGTACTATCAGTGGGCCGATTGGGTGATTTGTCGGGCCGGGGCTCTGACTGTGTCTGAATTGGCAGTCGCAGGGCTGGGAGCCATTATGGTGCCGTATCCTCATGCTGTAGATGATCACCAAGCTCATAATGCCCAGTCGTTAGTCGCCGTAGGGGCTGGTCAAATAGTGCCTCAAGGGGAAGCGTTTCCTGCTCGTTTGGCGGCGGCGATGAAGGAGTGGGTTTTGTTGGATTGGTCTGAGTTGTGTCAAAAAGCTCAAAATGCGCAAAAAATTGCGGCGCCATCGGCGGCCAGTGATATAGTCGCCCTTTTGTTAGAAGAAGGAAAAAAATCTTGTTAAAAGAAGAAAAAAAACAAGAAGCATTACCTGGGGATGCGAAGGCAAAAGCGGTTGAGCAAGCCATCCATTGGGTGCCGGGAATGCGTTCTATCAAACGCATCCATTTTATTGGCATTGGGGGTGTTGGCATGTGTGGCGTGGCTGAAGTGCTCTTAAATCAGGGTTATGTCATCAGTGGCTCTGATATTGCGGAGAATGCCAACGTTAAGCGTTTGGTGTCATTAGGGGCGCAGTTTTCATTGGGGCATCATGGCAATCATGTAGAGAATGCTGATGTTGTGGTGGTGTCAGCGGCTATTTCAGAGGCCAATCCTGAGCTATTAGCGGCGACTGAGCAACGGATTCCTGTTGTTGAGCGAGCCGAGATGTTGGCTGAAATCATGCGTTATCGGTATGGCATTGCGGTAGCGGGTACGCATGGAAAAACCACCACCACCAGTTTGATTGCAACGCTTTTGGGTGAGGGCGGACTGGATCCCACGTTTGTTATAGGTGGGGTATTGAACAGTGCGGGGGTGCATGCACGCCTGGGTGCAAGCCCTTATTTGGTTGCCGAGGCCGATGAAAGTGATGCTTCTTTTTTACACTTGCAGCCACAGATCTCGGTAGTGACAAATATTGAAGCCGATCATATGGGGACTTATGGGGGGAGCATGCAGCGTTTGCGTGAAACTTTCATTGAGTTTTTGCATAACTTACCTTTTTATGGGTTGGCGGTGTTGTGTATTGATGACCCTGAAGTGAAGGCTTTGTTACCAAAGGTCAATCGTCCTTATGTGACCTATGGTTTTTCTGAAGATGCGGATGTTCGAGCCATTAATGTATCGCAGGATGAACTCCGTATGCGTTTTGATGTTTGTCAAAAAGACGTCGTTATTGCGTCCAATATGTCGCTCAATATGCCGGGTAAACACAATGTGCTGAATGCGCTTGCTGCTATTGTAGTGGCGACAGAGGCGGGTGTGTCTGTGGATCATCTTGCCGAGGGATTACGGAGTTTTCAAGGTGTTGGGCGTCGCTTTCAAGTAAGAGGCACGTCATTAAAGCCGGCTTTTCAGGGGGTGACCTTGATTGATGATTACGGTCATCATCCAAGTGAGATGGAGGCGGTGATTCGAGCCATTCGAGGTGGGTGGCCTGAGCGTCGTTTGGTCATGATTTTTCAGCCGCATCGATACTCTCGAACCTTGGAACTGTATGAGCACTTTGTAAAAGTGTTGTCTCAAGTGGATGTGTTGCTGATGCTGGAAGTCTATGCGGCAGGTGAGGAGCCTATTGAAGGTGCTAATACACAAGCTCTGTGTCGAAGCATTCGAATGCGGGGCTCAATTGATCCGGTCTATGTTGAGCAGGGGCAAGAGGTGACGGGGTTGTTACCTAATATTTTGAAACCAAATGACATTGTATTAACACAGGGGGCGGGCAGTGTGGGCCGTATGGTGGATGCTATTGCGGCGGAGCTTGATTGTTAACTTGAGTGTTAATTTGGACCTAAAAGTCGGGGTCGGCAGAGTGTGGTAGATAGGGTGTAAAGGCAATGAAAAGAAAAGTGGCGGTGATTTCTGGGGGGCGATCAGCAGAGAGAGAGGTGTCTTTGAAAAGCGGTCAGGCCGTTTTTTCTGCGTTACAAGCGGTCGCGGAAACGGCAGGCTTTTCAGATGTTTTGAACTTAGATTCGGCTATGCCGTCTGCGGATTTTGTGGCGGCGCTTCAAGGTGTTGATGTGGCCTTTCCTATTTTACATGGTGTTGGCGGTGAAGATGGACAGATTCAAGGGGTGTTGGAGTATTTGCAAATTCCTTATACCGGTTCAGGCATTCAGGCTTCAGCCATTGCGATGGATAAGAGTATGACCAAAAGTATTTGGTCTCAAGGGGGGTTAGCAACGCCGGATTCTAAAACCTTTGAGTTGTCTAAAAACTCTTTAGATGCTTGCGTGCAAGACGTTCTGTCTTGGTCTCAAGGGCAACCGATGGTGGTAAAGCCTGTTGATCAAGGTTCCAGTATTTTAATGTTTCGAGTGACGGATGAGCAGCAGTTACGAGCCGCTTTAGAGGAAAATATGCAAGCCACCCCTGCAACCAAGCTGGTGATGATTGAACAGTGGGTGACCGGTGACGAATATACCGTAGGGATTGTGGCTGATCAGGTGCTGCCCAGTATTCGGATTGATACCCCTCGAACTTTTTATGATTACACGGCGAAGTATGCGGCGAATGATACCTCTTATATTTGCCCCAGCGGCTTGTCCGCTCAGCAGGAAGCCGACTTGGCTTTGTTATCTCTCACTGCTTTCAAGCTTGTCGGCTGTTATGGCTGGGGTAGGGTTGATGTGATGCAAGACCAGCAAGGTAAATTTTGGTTGATTGAAGTGAACACGCTGCCGGGTATGACTGAGCGCAGTCTTGTGCCAATGGCGGCAAACCAGGCGGGGCTGTCTTTTTCTGATCTGGTATTAAAAATACTAGATACGGCGACTCTGAAACACTAGCCACTCTCTCTGTTAATCAATAGAATACTCTGTTCAAGATTTTTGAATAGGTAGCTTTCTTGTATAGTCTGTTTCAATATTGTCTCAGTAGGTTGCATTACCCAGTGAGTTTTCTGTATGCGGTTTAGTAACCTGTTTTTTTTACTGGCCTTGGTGTTAGTGGCGGTTGGTGGGAAGTTTGGTTGGGATTTGATCCAGGGTTATCCTGTTGAGACGGTTCGAATTCAATCGGGTTTTAAACAGGTGTCCCAGTCGGATATTTCGGAGTTGGTCGCACCGTTTATCCAGTCGAGTTTGGTGACAACGGATACGGAGCAAATTCGAGCAGCCATTGAGCGCAATGAATGGGTCGATTGGGTGCGGGTTAATCGTCAGTGGCCAAATGCGCTGCATATTGAAGTTTACGAGCATGAGCCCATCGCTTCGTATAATCAAAGCAGCTCGAATAATCAAAATAGTTTGGTGAGCCGTAGGGGAAAGCGTTTTTCACCTGCCGTCTTGCCTACTGATTGGCAATCTTTGCCGCGTCTCTCGGGGCCGGATGATCAACTAGACAGTGTTCTGGATATGTATCGACGAATTGCGCGCATTATTCAGCCAATGCTGCTAAAGGAGTCTGGTAATTTTGATGATGACGGTCGAGCAGGGCTGTCCATTACACAATTAACGCTTAATGACTATCAAGGGTGGATGTTGGAATTGGAAGGACAAACTCAAATCCGGGTCGATCGTGATAATTCTATTGTGAAGTTGAAGCGATTGGTGGATTATCACCAGTTAGGTCAAGTTCCCCTGCAGGACATAGAGGCGATCGATTTGCGATATCCACATGGCTTAGCGGTGCAGTGGCGTGAGTCATCTAATGACGTGCTGGCTTATTACGTTCATTAGTGGATTGATTTTGTTCTGTCGCTTGGGTGCCGATTGTTGTTTGGGCGGTGTATTTTTGGTCAGTTTATTCGCCTTAGGGTTGTGTTAAGTAAGAAAACGAGAGAACGAGAGAAAGGAGCTTATGGCAAATCAAAGTGAACAAACAATGTTGGTTGGTTTAGACGTAGGGACGTCAAAAGTTACCGCTTTGGTGGGTGTGCTTCACATTGATGACAC